>JBJTSL010000387.1:0-5323 GCA_046076625.1 Allobrachymonas sp. | reverse complement strand
CGAAGTCATCACATGCACAACGCCCTTGCCTTGCTCCAGCGCCGTGGCCAAGGCCTTGCGCAGAGCGGCTTCGTTCTCTGGTTTCATCACGAGATCGGCTACGGGTAGCTCTACCGTATGCTCTTTGAAGCGATCAATACGTGGGAAGCCCGTGGTCGGCAAAAACTCGCCATCCACGCGCAAATGTGTGTAGCCACGTTGCCGCGCCCAATCTGCGAGCTCGGTATACACGCCCTTTCGGTGTACCACCAAGGGCGCGAGGATGCCGATGTGTCGCCCTTTGCAGGTGGTCATGAGCTGCGCGGCAATGCGCTCCGGGGTCTGCGGCTGCACAACAGCATCGTCATGCACGCAGTGCTGCACACCAAGCTTCACATACAGCAGCCGCAGGAAATGCCAAACCTCCGTCGTTGTGCCCACCGTCGATTTGCGGCCACCGCGCGAGAGGCGCTGCTCAATCGCCACCGTGGGCGGAATGCCGAATACGGCATCCACTTCCGGCCGGCCTGCCGGCTGCACGATACTGCGCGCGTACGCATTGAGGCTTTCCAGATAGCGGCGTTGCCCTTCGTTGAACAGAATATCAAATGCGAGTGTGGACTTGCCCGAACCACTCACGCCAGAAATCACCGTGAACTTGCCCCGAGGAATATCGACCGAAAGGCTTTTGAGGTTGTGCTCACGCGCGTTGAGGATTTGAATCCGCTCTGAGGTAACTTTGGATGATTTTCTGCCGTTTACCTGGCTTAAATTCTGCGCTGATTGCTCATATTTTGATAGTAAATCAGACTTCTCTCGCACTTGCATGCCGTTCAACCCCAAGGCTGCATCGTAGTCCCGCAAGGCCTGCGCAGTAAACGAAGTGGCATGGTGCTTCACATCTTCGGGCATACCGGCAGCCACGATGTTGCCGCCCGCATCGCCACCTTCTGGCCCGAGGTCAATCAGCCAATCACTCGCGCGAATCACATCTAAGTTGTGCTCAATCACAAGCACAGAATGCCCAGCGTCTAGCAGCTTACGCAAGGCGCGCATGAGTTTGGCGATGTCTTCAAAATGCAGACCAGTCGTTGGTTCATCAAACAAAAACAGCGTGCCCTTGGTCGCCAAGCGCTGCTTGGATTTGGCCGCATCGCGCGCAGCCTCTGCTAAGAAGCCCGCAAGCTTTAAGCGCTGTGATTCACCTCCTGAGAGCGTGGGCACTGGCTGGCCCAGCTTCACATACTCTAGGCCCACATCAATAATCGGTTGTAAGGTGCGGATCACATCGCGATCATTCGCAAACAGTTTGGCTGCCTCGCTCACCGTAAGCTCCAGCACATCGAAGGCGCTCAAAATGCGCCCGCCGCGCTCAACCTTGACTTCCAACACTTCAGGCCGATAGCGCTTGCCATCGCAATCAGGGCAGCGCAAATACACGTCAGACAGAAATTGCATCTCCACATGCTCAAAGCCCGAGCCTCCGCAGGTGGGGCAGCGGCCGTCTCCGCTGTTGAAGCTGAATTTGCTTGCGGTGTAGCTGCGCTGTTTGGCCAGCGGCGTAGTCGCAAAGATCTCGCGCACCGCATCCCAGGCACCCACGTAGCTGGCCGGGTTGGAGCGGGCAGTTTTGCCAATCGGCGATTGATCCACAAACACCACATCGCTAAGTTGCTCTGCGCCGAGCAATCGATCATGCGCGCCGGGCGACTCGGTGGCCTTACCAAAAAAGCGCATCAGCGCAGGCGCGAGCACATCTTGGATCAAGGTGGATTTACCCGAGCCAGAAACGCCCGTGACACACACGAGGCGCTGCAGCGGTAACTCGACGCTCACATGGTTGAGGTTGTGCTGCGAAGCACCTTCGAGGATGAGGCGCGGCGTGTTGTCGCTAACCAAGCGTTTCAGGCCCATGCCAATCTGCTTGCGTGCGCCCAGGTAGTCTCCTGTGAGAGTAGGGGCTTCTCGCAGAGCTTGCGGCGTGCCATCAAACACCATCTGCCCGCCACGCTCGCCGGGGCCGGGGCCCATGTCGATCACGCGATCTGCAGCAAGCATCACGGCTGGATCGTGCTCCACCACCACGAGCGTGTTGCCCGCATCGCGCAAGCGCAGCATGGCTTGGGTGATGCGGTCCATATCGCGCGGGTGCAGGCCGATGCTGGGCTCATCCAGCACGAACAGTGTGTTGACCAGCGATGTGCCGAGCGCTGTGGTCAAATTGATGCGCTGAACTTCGCCGCCAGACAGCGTGCGGCTTTGCCGATCCAACGATAGATAGCCAATGCCCACGTCGCAGAGATATTTCAAGCGCGTGCAAATCTCTTCGAGCAGCATTTCGAGCGCCCTGGCATCTGCGCTTGCAGGATCGAGGCCAGAGTCTGTACGCACGGTGTCAAAGAACATGCGCAGCTTATCGATCGGCATCAGCATCAAATCATGCAGAGACAGGCCAGGCAAAGCCTCCAACTGCGCACAAGACCATTTCACGCCTTGGGGCATGAAGCGTTTGTTTGGCAGCATCGCTTGGTCTGCCTGCACTTTGCTGCCCACGCGCCACAGCAAGGCATCGCCCTGCAATCGCGCGCCATGACAGGTGCCACACGTGGTGTAGCTGCGGTATTTGGAGAGCAAGACGCGAATATGCATCTTGTACGACTTGGTCTCCAGATACGCGAAGAAGCGCTTCACGCCGTACCACACCTTGCCCCACTGACCTTCTTTATAAGACGGGTTGCCATGAATGACCCAGTGTTTTTGCTCTTCGGTGAGTTTGTTCCACGGGGTATCCCGCGGAATGCCACCACTCTCCGCATGGCGCATCAAATCGTCTTGGCATTCGGCCCAAGCGGGCGTTTGGAACACTTTGACCGCGCCTGCGCGCAGCGTGAGCCGGCCATCAGGAATCACCAAGTCATAGTCCACGCCAATCACGCGGCCAAAGCCCTTACACGTGGGACAAGCGCCGTGCGGCGAGTTGAATGAAAACAGGCTCGGCGTTGGCTGGGTGTAGCGCAAATCGCTCTCGGGGCAATGTAGGCCCGTCGAGAATTTCCAAATCTCTTGGGAACCTTCTTCGCCGGCGTAAACGCTCATACGCCCGCTGCCGCGCTTGAGCGCGAGCTCAATCGCTTCCATCACGCGCACTTTTTCAGCGCTTTCAATTTTGAAACGATCCGCCACCACATCCAGCACCTTGCGTGGCCCAGCAATTGTGCTCACTTCTCGCTCGGCTTGCACGCGCGTAAAGCCGCTAGCAGACAGCCATTGTTCGATCTCCTGCGCAGTCGTGTTGCTCGGGAGCTCGACCGGGAAAGTGACAACGAGACGCGGGTTGGCGGCCTTCGCTTTCTCTAGTATTTGCGCATAGATCGTCTCGCCGCTGTCGTGCCGCGCGGGCAATGCGGTTTCTCGGTCGTAGAGATTGGCAAGGCGTGCAAACAGCAATTTCAAGTGATCGTTAAGCTCCGTCATCGTGCCCACGGTGGAGCGAGACGAGCGCACGGGATTGGTTTGGTCAATCGCAATCGCTGCGGGTACGCCATCGACTTTGTCTACCTGCGGCTTGTCCATGCGATCCATGAACTGGCGGGCATAAGCCGAGAACGTTTCGACATAGCGTCTCTGGCCTTCGGCAAACAGTGTGTCAAAGACAAGGCTGGATTTGCCCGAGCCGCTGGGGCCTGTGACCACCGTCAATTCGCCGGTTTTGAAGTCAACATCGAGGTTCTTGAGGTTGTGTTGTCGCGCGCCCCGGATGCGGATGCTGCCCTGTGTCATGTGGAGGTTGCTTTCTGGGTATGAAACGAAATGACCCGGAGATTGTAGGCAGTCCGGCCAACTGAGTAAGCGCTAAGGTTATTGATCCTGCGGACTAGACTTTGGCACAACAAACGCTACGATGAGGTAATGAACTACTTGAATCACAGTTTGGCCAATGGCGTGCGTAAAGTCAGTTTTCGCAAATGGTATGAATGCGAATTGCTGTCCAGTCACGCTCACATGGTGCTCGCTTTTTTGTGCATCATTGGCATGATGGCCGCTTTTGAGGCCTACAGTGGCAGCAGTTTGTCTGACAAGTTGTTTGACGCAGCGGCAATATTGGTGTGTGCCGGCGTCGGTCTCTGGGCACTACGGCGTTACTTGGCGCTTTTGATGAATGCAGAAAACGTGGCCAATCAGGCCAATTGCCCGCATTGCGCTGCTTACGGCTTGTTTAATGTGTTGTCTGAAGATGTTGATCGCCAACACACGCATGTGCGCTGCCGCAAATGTGCGCATGAGTGGACCATAGAAGCCTGATCCGGCGGCACAGACTGTTAAAGCGGCTTTCCAAAGATGTAGGGATGCAGTTGGGCGTATTTTTTGTCGCCTGCGGCTCTTCTGATTTCCGGAGCGAGTTTTTGCAGCTTTTCCAGTGAATCAACACCGGTCAGGGCCATGTTAAGGCCAAAGCCTTTGAAGCCTAAATCCGCGCAGAAGCTGATCGCAGCATTCAGCGCGATCTTGAAATCGACTCCATCCGTGGCCGGCGCTGGCTGAGCACCTGCAGATGCTTGAGAGGCAGTCTCTAATGCGGGTGCCCGACTCATAGCCGGCGCTGAAGCTGAGCCAGAGGCATCCCGCTCAATCAGACCCAACTGTGCAAGTGCCTCAATATCAGCGACAGTCACACCCACGGCCACTGTCATTTTGAGAACGTCTGCCTCACTTCGGTTTCCATCGACCAGGATCAGCGCTGACCGCTGGTGTGGCGTCAAGCTCACAGAACGGTCTTTCATGACCTGCAAACCATACGCTGTCTTTTTTAAAGCCAAGCCAGTCTCCTGTATTTTTACTGACATGCATGTTACACGCTTCTGCTTCAACTCACAAGATTTGGTCACCGGTTAGAGCCACTGGAGGCGAGCGAGCAACAAAAAACCCGACGCCACGTGCGTGACATCGGGTTGCTGACTGGATTCAGAGACTCTTAGGAGAATCTCTGGAATCTAGACGGGAATCAAGCTGCTTTCAGGCTTGGATAACGCACATGCTCGATCAGCTCTTGCACTTTTGCGTTAGGTGCTGGCGTGACCAAGCTCACGAGAATGATCACCGCGAAGCCCACAGGCACACCAAACACACCGGCCGAGATCGGCAGAATGCCAAACCACAGATCGACTGGGCTGGTAACGCCGAAGATGCCGCGCATCCAAGCATGGTTTTGGATCATGTAGTAAGCCGTCACGCCCAAGCCGGCGATCATGCCAGCGATGGCGCCAATGCTCGATGCACGCTTCCAGAAGATACCCAGCACAAGTGCGGGGAAGAAGGAAGCAGCAGCAAACGAGAAGGCTGCAGA
>JBJTSL010000386.1:0-3287 GCA_046076625.1 Allobrachymonas sp. | reverse complement strand
GTTCAAACCTTAGGCCAATTCTCAGCTTGTCAAGCTAACTAGTTGATGTTAAGGTTCTTTTTCCGAAAAACGCATTGAGGCAAACGTGCGCAAAATGACGACAAATCCAGTTACGCAATCGCGATCCAAACAGGGGTGTATCGCTGATTCCGTCACGTCCCACCGATCTACACCTGATATTTCACTTGCGCCACATGGGGGCACGAGTTGGCGGACGCCGATTGCTGCCGCAGCATTGGCCTTGTTGCTAGGCTTGGCTTCCACTGACGCCGCCGCCTTGGCTTTGGGCCGTGTGAATGTGCTGTCTGCTTTGGGTGAGCCCTTGCGTGCAGAAATTGAAGTGCCTGAGATCACTGCAGAAGAAGCCGCGAGCTTGCGCACTTCCGTGGCCAGCCCGGATGCTTTCCGCGCGGCAGGACTGGAATACAACAGCGCGCTGTCGAATGTGCAGATCAGCTTGCAGCGCCGAGCCAATGGCACGTCGTTTTTGCGCATAACCAGTGACCGCACCATCAATGAACCCTTTGTCGACCTGATTTTGGAAGCCAGTTGGGCCAGTGGCCGCATCGTGCGCGATTACACGATGCTGTTTGACCCCGCAAACTTGCGCGCTGCGCCTGCACAGGCCGCCACAATGCCTGCCGCAAGCGCAGCGCCTGCTGCACCCGTCGCGCCTCGCGCCTCCACACCTTCTGCGGCTTCTGCCCCTGCTGCAGCCACGCCCGCAACGCGCCCCGCACGCGCAGAAAAAGACAAACCTGCCGACAAAGCTGGCCAAGCTGCACCCAAAGACGGCGTGACCGTCAAGTCGGGTGACACCGCTGCTGCTTTGGCCGCACGCTACAAACCTGCTGGCGTGTCCCTCGATCAGATGCTGGTGGCGATGCTGCGTGCCAGTCCCGATGCGTTTATTGACAACAATGTCAACCGCCTCAAATCAGGCGCCGTGTTAGATATGCAAGCTGCAGCGGGCAGCGCACCCAGCACAGCCGAAGGCGAAGCGCGACAAACCATTGTGGCGCAATCCAAAGATTTCAATGAATTCCGTCGCCGTTTGGCGGGTGGTGCGCCAGTTGCGGCTGCGGTAGCGCCTAGCCGCGCAGCGGGTGGCAAAGTGCAAGCCAATGTGAGCGAGCCCAAGGCTCAGGCGGCTGCTCCTGACAAGCTCACGCTCAGCAAAGGTTCAGTGGCTGCGAAAGCCAAAGAAGATGCCATCGCCAAAGAAAAGCAAGCCAAAGACAATGCGGCTCGCGTGGCTGAGCTGTCTAAAAACATCCAAGACCTGAACAAACTCGGCACATCCACCACGGCCAAACCGGGCGCTCCCGCAGCTGCGCCAGCGGCTGCTGCCAGCGCTGCCGGCGTGAAGGTCGCTGGCGCAGGGCCAACAGCAGCTGCTTCCGCGCCTGCTACGACCAGTACTGCCGCCAAAGCCCCAACGCCCACAGTGGCCGCTCCTGCGGTCGCCGGCGCTGCTTCAGCCGCCAAACCCGCCGCATCAGCTCCAGTCGCGCCAAACGCTCCTGCCAGCACAGCGACCACCGCGACAGCAGCATCCGCTAGCACAGCCACAACACCCGCCGCGAGCCCCACGGCAAGTGCATCAGCCACTGCGACGTCCACAGCCACGGCAGCAGCTCCGGCTGCGCCTGCTCCAGCACCCGCAGCGAAACCCAAAGCTCCGCCGCCGCCACCTCCGCCAGAGCCTAGCTTTTTGGAAAGCCTGATGGACAACCCCCTCGTCTTACCAGGCGCTGGCGCTTTGCTGGCAGGTTTGGGTGGTTTGGCCTTCTGGCGTATCCGTCAGGAGAAAAAAGCCGTCCAAGTAGACAGCTCCTTCCTAGAGAGCCGTTTGCAACCCGATTCATTCTTCGGCGCATCCGGTGGCCAGCGTGTGGACACCGCCGATTCAGGCAGCGCCGGCGGCGCTGGCTCGTCGATGGTGTATTCGCCCAGCCAGCTCGACGCAGCAGGCGATGTAAACCCGGTTGCGGAAGCAGATATGTATTTGGCTTATGGCCGCGATTTGCAGGCCGAGGAAATCCTCAAGGAAGCCATGCGCACCAATCCGTCGCGCGTGGCCATTCATGTCAAGCTCCTGGAGATTTATGCCAAACGCCGCGATAGCAAAGCGTTTGAATCTGTCGCCAAAGAGGCTTTTGGTCTTACCCAGGGCGCAGGCCCTGAGTGGGATTCGGCCAGCGCACTGGGTCGTGAAATTGACCCGAACAATCCTCTCTATCAAGCGGGCAATGCCCCTGCCGCTGCGGGCTTGGCCGGTAGCGTGATGACCGGTGGCGCGGCGATGGCAGCAACGGCTGCTTTTAACGCAACACAAACTGTGCCTCAGCAAGTGCAGCCGAGTGCTGGTGCTGACGCAGATTTCGATCTGGATCTTGATTTGGATTTCAGTGCTGGGGGCGATGACCTCGTCGCAGCGCCAGACAACGCCGGCATGATCAGCGCTCCCGTTGCGATTGAGCCCACGGTATCCATTCGCGCAACGCCGCAGCCCGATCCCATGGTGGACTTCGATATGAGCGAGCCCGCTGCGCTGGATGCGATCAAACTCTCAGCTCCGGATTTGGCATCGCTGACCAATGGTTTGAATTTCTCCACCGATTCTTCTCCCACGCCCATGTTGGCTTCGCCGACAGCGCCGATGACGCTCAAAACCGGCCCGAGCGAGCCCGCGGCTCTGGAGTTTGATCTGGGCGGCCTGTCGCTTGATTTACCCGGTTCGTCTGCCTCTGCCGCGTCCGATGCGATTGATGCTGGCGTGAGCGGCGACCCGCTGGAGACCAAGCTCGCATTGGCCATGGAGTTCCGCGACATTGGTGATTCCGATGGTGCACGCTCTTTGGTGCAAGAAGTGGCTGATGAGGCCTCTGGATCACTCAAAGCACGTGCGCTGAAGATGCTGGCTGACTTGGGCTAATCTGCCCGCAGCACGCACTTTCCAAGCGCCAGACAACCCATGCAACGCATCGCCTTGGGCCTGAGCTATTCAGGCTCAGGCTACTTGGGCTGGCAAAGCCAAGCTGGCGGCAACACACTGCAAGACAAGCTTGAAGACGCGCTGCGCCAGTTCTCAGGCTTGCCCCAAGGCGAGCGTGTTGTCACCAATTGCACGGGTCGCACGGATGCCGGTGTGCACGCGCTGATGCAAGTGGTGCACTTTGACACGCCTCTGGAGCGGGAAGAATTCTCCTGGATGCGCGGCGTGAACCGCTTTTTGCCAGACGATATCGCCGTGCAATGGGCCCAAGCGATGCCGCCCGAGTTTC
>JBJTSL010000385.1:0-2368 GCA_046076625.1 Allobrachymonas sp. | reverse complement strand
TGCACGATTTTTGCCGCCGTCTCAGGTTCGTCGGCCGCTACCTGCGCCACGATCGGCAAGATCACTTTGCCTGAACTCAAGAAGCGCGGTTACCCGGAAGACATTTCGATTGGCACTCTGGCTGGCGCCGGCACTCTGGGTTTGCTAATTCCGCCTTCCATCATCATGATCGTCTATGGCGTAGCAGCGAACGTATCGATTGCCAAGCTTTTCATCGCAGGTGTGATCCCCGGCATCCTGCTAGCCATGCTGTTTTCAGGCTACATCATCGTTTGGGCGCTGATGAATCCAGGCAAAGTGCCTGCGGCAGATGCTGGCATGAGCTTCAAGCAAAAGCTCTATGAATCGCGGCATTTGATCCCCGTCGTCACGCTCATCGCTTTGGTGCTCGGTTCGATTTATTCGGGTATTGCCACGGCCACTGAAGCCGCCGCCTTTGGCGTAGCAGGTTCGTTACTACTGTCCAAAATTGAAGGCTCACTCAATTGGCAAAGCTTCAAAGAAGGCTTGATCGCTGGCTGCCGGGTGTATTGCATGATTGGCTTGATCTTGGCTGGCGCTGCGTTTCTCACGCTGGCCATGGGCTTCGTGGGCCTGCCGCGTCAACTCGCGGAATGGATTGGGGTGCTCAATCTTTCCCCCTTTGGCCTCATCATGCTGCTGATGGTGTTCTTCATTATCTTGGGCTGCTTTTTAGATGGCATCAGCATGGTGGTACTTACCGTGGCCGTACTCTTGCCCACAGTGCAAGCAGCAAACCTTGATCTGATCTGGTTTGGCATCTTCATCGTGCTCGTCGTCGAGATGGCGCAGATCACGCCGCCGGTGGGCTTTAATTTGTTTGTGATTCAGGGACTCACCAAGCATGACATGATGCGTATTGCTCGCAACGCGTTTCCGCTGTTTGTGCTGATGATGGTGGCCGTCTTGGGCACCTATTTCTTCCAAGACATCGTCCTCTGGCTTCCACGCCAAATGGGCTAATCAGGAGAGCTTCATGAAACCCGTTGTCATCGCTGCTTTACTAGCAGCAAGCGCTAGCTTTGCCCAAAATTCTTCGCCTGTCACTTGGCAACTCGCCACTGGCTACCGCGCTGAGAGCTTTCATGGCCGAAACCTCCAGCAATTTACAGAAGATGTGAAGATCGCGACCAAGAATCAGTTGATGATTGAGCTCAAGCCCAACAACAGTCTGGTCAAACTTGCTGAGATTCGCGCGGCGGTGGAGACGGGTAAGGTGCAGGCGGGCGAGTCCATCATGAGCGGCTTAGTCAAAGACATCCCGACGAGTGGCGCAGATGCGGTGCCCTTCGTGGTGAGCACTTACGCTGATGCGGGGCGACTGTGGAAATTCCAACGCCCGCTGACCGAACAGGCCTTTGCCCAGCGTGGCTTAAAGGTGCTCTACGCTGTGCCCTGGCCACCGCAAGGCCTGCACAGCAAAAAGCCGATTGCCACGTTGCAAGACTTCAAAGGCACAACCATGCGCACCTACAACGCCACCACGCTACGCATCGCGGAGCTGCTTGGCGCCAAGGGCGTTGACGTACCGATGGTTGAAGTTGGCAAAGCGCTCAAAGAAGGGCGCATGGACAGCATGATCACATCTGCGGTGACTGGTGCCGAAAACAAAGTCTGGGGCGACATCAAGTATTACGATGAGATCAATGCTTGGTTCCCAAAGAATATTGTGTACGTCAACAGCAAGGCTTTCAACGCGCTGTCCGCGCCCACGCAAAAGGCCGTCATGGAAGCAGCCGCTCAGGCCGAGCAGCGTGGCTGGCAAATGAGCCAGAAAGCCGCAATTGATGCCGCGGAAGAACTGCGCGCCAACGGTGTGAAGATTGAACGCATTCCGCGGGAGATTGAATCTGCACTCAAGCGCCTCGGTGAGAAATTCTCCCGTGAATGGGTCAGCAGTGTGGGCAATGATGCCACCGCGATCTTCACCCCCTATTACTTCGATGGTATTCCCGCACCCGTGGCGGCACAAAGCACGTCAAAATAAACATCCTCCTATTGACTGACAACATGAATTCAACTGCGCATTCTTCCCGCTGGCAATTTTGGATCGACCGCGGAGGCACGTTTACCGATATTGTGGGTAAGCGCCCCGATGGATCGCTGGTGACGCACAAGCTGCTCTCAGAAAACCCTGAGCAATACAAAGATGCGGCGGTTGCAGGTATTCGACATTTACTAGGTTTGAAACCGGGCGAGTTGGTCACTCCTGCTTTAGTCGAATGCGTGAAGATGGGTACGACCGTGGCGACCAATGCGCTGTTGGAGCGAAAGGGAGAGCCAACCTTACTGGTTACGACACTCGGCTTTCGTGATGCGCTACGCATCGCGTATCAAAACCGCCCAC
>JBJTSL010000384.1:0-11134 GCA_046076625.1 Allobrachymonas sp. | reverse complement strand
CCGGCGGGGTTGTGTGTTGTCTCACTTCGGAGACTCGGTTTCCCCGCCGGGTGACATGGAGCCATCCGCACTGACTACTCTGTCAGGCGGTTACCCCGGAGCGAAGTATTCAGCGCGAAAACAAAGCAATTAAGGCGGAGCCTATTTGATCCACAAGCGCACTGCATCCCAAGTGCGCCCCAACCACCCCGCCTGCTCCACCGTTTGCAACACAAACAGCGGTTGCTCCACATAAGGCTGGCCATCCACGCTGATTTGCAAGCTGCCGATACGCTGGCCTTGTAAAAGAGGTGCAATCAGCGGATCTGGCCGGGTGATTTGCGTTTTGATTTTGTTCGCACTGCCAGCGGGCACGGCTACCACGTAGGGCGTCATCGCGTTGCCCAAAGTAGCGGTCGGTGCTTTGCCCTTCCAAACTGCGGGCGAGGCCACGGCTTGACCAGCATCGAAGAGTTTGACCGCTTCAAACGCGGTATAGCCCCAATTCAGCAATTTTTGCGACTCATTCGCGCGGGCATTTTCATTTGCTGCGCCGAGCAATACGGAGAGTAAACGTCGCTGCCCCACGCCGGGTAACTCGCGCTTGGCGGTGGCAATCAAGCAGTAACCCGCGGCATCGGTGTGGCCGGTTTTCAGGCCATCGACGCTCGGGTCGCGAAACAACAGCAAATTGCGATTGGTGTCATTCGCAGCGGGGCTACCTTCCATGCGCCATTTTTTGATGGCATAGAGCTGGGCGTACTCTGGGAATTCGCGCATGATGCGCGTGGCCAGAATCGACAAATCACGCGCGGTGGTCGTGTGGCCGGCTTCGGTCAGGCCCTCGGGGTTTTTGTAGGCGGTTTTGCTCATGCCCAAGAGTTTGGCCTGCTCATTCATAAGCTGCACAAAACGCTCCACGCTGCCCGCCACGCCTTCTGCCAGCGCCACCGTGGCATCGTTGCCCGATTGCACGATCATGCCTTTGAGCAAATCTTCCACCTTGATGCGCATGCGCGGCTCGATGAACATGCGGCTACCGGGCATTTTCCAAGCACGCTCGCTTACGCCGAAGGTTTGGTCCAACGTGATTTTCTTGGCGCGTAGCGCGTCAAACACGATGTAGGCCGTCATCAGCTTGGTCAAGCTTGCGGGCTCAACCTGCGCATCGGCATCTTTTTCAATCAGCACTTGATTGGCCGTGATATCGAGCAGTAAGTAAGCGCGGGCGGCGATTTCTGGGCCTTGGGTAGCGCTCAACGTCGGTTGCGCGAGAGCACCCGTTAAAACACAAAAAAACAAAGAAAAGCCGGCAATCGCCGGCATCAAACCTGCGCGGAGTGCTATTAAATTCATAGAGAATGATTGTAAGTCAGGAACTCAAATGCCGCACCACCAGGCCCCGCAAAAGAGGTAACTGCCCGTGAAAAAAATGTCCGCCTTGTGGCACGACCGTGATCGGCAGATTCTGCGGGCGCGCCCAGTCCATCACGCTGGCCAGCGACACGGTGTCGTCGTTTTCGCCGTGCACAACCAGCAGCTTCTCATGCAACTCGCTGGGCACGGCTTGCACCGCAAAGCGCTGCGATGCTGTGCCCACGAAAACGATTTTTTGCAGATCGTGGCTTTGCGCGGCCTCGGAAAGCACCTGCGAGACCACAAACGAGCCAAACGAGAAGCCAGCCAACGCCAGAGCAGAGCCGCTGGGCGCGCATTGGGCGATGATCTGCCGCAAATCCTGCGCCTCGCCGCGCCCCTCGTCATACACGCCCGCACTTTGGCCCACGCCGCGAAAATTGAAGCGAATCGCGCTCCAGCCGCATTGCACGAAGGCGCGCGCCAAGGTTTGGACCACTTTGTTGTCCATCGTGCCGGCAAACAGCGGATGCGGGTGGCAAATGATGGCGAAGCCGCGTGCAGGTTGCGCGGGATCGTCGCGCAACGCCTGCACAACGCCAGCGGCACCCTGCAAAGTGAGACTCTGTGTTTGAGAACTCATCGCTTACTTGCCGATGTGAGCCGGCAACACCAAGCGCTCCACAACCTGCCCATTCTTCAAATGCGATTGCACGATCTCGTCAATGTCGGAGTTGTCCACATAGGAGTACCACACCGCATCGGGATACACCACCGCCACCGGTCCGCCGGCGCAGCGATCCAAGCAGCCTGCACCATTGACCCGCACCTTGCCCGGCCCCGACAGCCCAGCCTCTTTCACAGCTTGCTTGCAATACTTTTGGGCTTCTTTGGCATTGTGCTGAGCACAACAGGCTTCGCCTTTGTCGCGCGTGTTGGTGCAAAAGAAAATATGGCGCTGGAAATATGGAGTGTGTTCGGACATACCTCGATTTTATCGGGGCGCATCCATTTCAATGAAAGACTTTAGGGCTTGCGCGTCAGCGCCACCAAGGCCGCACCCAGCGCCGCAAACGGCCACACCCAACCGAGCCACTGTGCCAAGCCATGAAAGCGAATGAAGCGGCCTTGCTCCCAGCTTTGCAAGGTTTGCGCGTAATACGGTGCTTCGGGTGCGGCATTGATCAAACTCAGTTGCCAGACCAAGGCCATCACCAAAATCCCCAAGCACAGGCGGCGCGGCAAGATCACGGCAAGCGCTGCCCCCACCACACCGACCAGCAGCCCCGCTTTGGCCGGCGGGCTGAGCCAGGCCAAGCCATGCTCGGGGCTGAAGCTCAGTGCCGCTGACAAACTGCTCGCTCCCAAAGCAATGCCGACACCCAAGAGCAGCAAAGCCAGCCTGCGTGGCCAACCCAGCGTCACGCTGTAAGCCAGCAAGCACGGGATCAAGAAACCCAACATCACGCACAGCAACTCGTTCAAGTTCGACAGGGGCAGCACATAGGCACTGGGCTCGTCAACATAGGTCGCAAAAGGCGTGCCTTCCACCCAATCTGCCATGGCGCTGTGAAAGCGCTGGCGGATTTGGCCCAAGGCCAATGGCGCAGCCGGCGGAAATAGCAAGGCCACTGGCCAGAGCAGCAGCAGCACCAAGGGGCCACGCGCCTCACGCACGAACCAGCGTGCCCGAAAGCGGCTCCATGTGTCAATCGCGCCCATGCGCTCCATCGCCTGCGCCAGCAGTGCGCCCAACAATGCGCCTCCGGAATTGAGCAGCCAGTCCGACAGTTGGGGCACACGGGTTGGCAAATAGGTTTGCAGCATTTCCAGCAGGAGCGACAAGCTGCTTGCCGCTAAGCTGGCCGTCAGTGCAGGCTGGGGCAGCAAGCGCGTGCGCATCAGCGCCAAAGCCAGCAAAAATCCCAGTGGAATGTAGCCTAGACCGTTTGCCACCACGTCAAAGCGACTCCAGTACCGAGGCCAAGGCCCTTGCAAAAACGCCCAAGCCTGGATGCCTTGGTCTCGCCAGCCCGCAAATGGGTACAGGCTCGCATAAACAATCAACAGCGCGAACACCAAGGCCAGCAAGCTGGCTGAACTGCGATGCGCGCGCGATGACATGAAACCCTCAGAACGGCTTGACCACCACCAAGACCACGGCCACCACCATGATCAACACACTGGCCTCATTGAACCAGCGATACCAGACATGGCTGTGCGTATTTGCGCCCCGCTCAAACTTACGCAGCATCACGCCGCAGGCATGGTGATAGCCCAACGCCAGAATGACGACAACCAGCTTGGCATGCATCCAGCCCTGTGCACGTCCGATGCCGTAGCCCAGCCACAGCCAAAGCCCAAGCACCAGGGCCGGCACAGCGAGCAAAGTGGTGAACTTGAGCAACTTGCACGCCATCAGCAGCAAACGCTCCCGCTCCGCAATCGAGCCCGGCTCGACTAGCGCTAAATTCACAAAAATGCGTGGCAAATAAAACAATCCCGCAAACCAACTGGCCACGAAAACAATGTGGAAGGCTTTGATCCAGAGCATGAGTCCAAGTGTAGGGGAAAAGACTCCGACCTATTGCCCAAACAACTCCCGCTGCTTCCTATCCACCACGGCTTTGACCAATTGCGCACTGGTGTTTCGCAGGCGCTGGGCGAGGAGTTGAGTGATTTTGACGAGGAGTTTGGCGCCGACGGTGGGGTATTGGTGGATGAGTTGGCCAACCGCTGCTCGGGTCAGGATGGCGGCTTGCACCGTGTCGATGGCGGTGCAGGTTGCGTTGCGCGGTTCTCTGTCGAGCATGGACATTTCGCCAAGCGTTGCGCCAGCGCGCACGACGGCCAGGCGCGAGACTTCCAACGGCGTATCCGTGGCGTGGCCTTGAGAATCGTGGCGCATGATGTGTTTGGTCACATCCACTGTGCCTTGCAAAATCAAGACCATCCAATCGCCCGCTTCTCCCTCTTCAATGAGCACTTGGCCCGCAGCGGCCTCGATGCGGCGCATAGCAGCGCCAAGCGTGGCGAGTTCGTCAAGCGTGAAATCTTCAAGCAGATTCGATTGCTGGCGCAGCGCATCGGCGCTTTGCGGCAAGGCGCTGGCGCAATCGCCAGTGCCGGTGAAGCCGCGCTGCATGAGCACAGGGGGAAGCAGGCTCATGGCTTCACTCACAGCTTGAATCCACGGAATCATCCACGCTGCATCAGGGCTTGATCTGCGCTGCCAGCCAAGTGGCGATTTGGCGCACGGCATCGTCGGTTGCTGCCGTGAGCGCGCGCACGCCGCCTGCTGCATCTTGGCTGGGCGCGGCAGCGCGGGCGAGCACGCTGGTTTGCACGGCGAGTTGCTCACCTTTGAACAGGCTGGCTCGCAGGCGCACGAGGCCTTGGCTGCTCTCAGGGCTGGCAAAGACTTGGCTGAATTCATCGAGTTCAACGCGCAGCGTCCACGGCGCGATACCTTCTTGCGGCAACACCGGGCCTTGCGCTGCGAGCGCCTCGCGCAGCCGGGCGCGTACGAGCTGGGCTGGCGGCACGCTCCAGCGCGCTTGCGCATAGGGGCGCAGTTGTTGGGCATCTTGGTATTGCAGCCGATAGAGCAACGCAGGGCTGTCTAGGCCGGCGCCGGCTTCGATCTCTGGCAGTGCAAGCGCG
This sequence comes from Allobrachymonas sp., assembly GCA_046076625.1. Classification (GTDB taxonomy): domain Bacteria; phylum Pseudomonadota; class Gammaproteobacteria; order Burkholderiales; family Burkholderiaceae_C; genus JANMDU01. The sequence continues at coordinate 6,136 of JBJTSL010000384.1, read as the reverse complement.
GGGTTGCGTGCAGCTGCTGGGGTGGCGGCTGGTGCAGCAAGTGCCAAGCCGAAGTCGTACACCGCTTTGGACATGGGCGGCTGCGGTGTCGAGCAAGCGGTGAGCAAGCTGCTCAGCAGCAAGGCAGTCACGCAAGCCCATTTTTTATAACCAAACTGAGGATTCGCCGGCATGGAATCTTCGTTGAATGCTACTGTTTTAGGAGTGTATGAATTGCGCATGATGGGCCTTCTCATTTCACCGGCGGCGTGAAGCCGGCCTCGCCGGGGCCAGGCGGCACGGGTGCGTTGCCAAAAATCAGGCTCTGCGGGTTGTCGCCCAAATTGTTGACCACGCGCTCGGTGCTGCGGGCGGCGCGGGCTGCATCGTCCATCATGCGTGCCGTGCGCGGCAAGGTGTTGGCGGTGAGTGCTTGAGCGCCTTGGCCGACGGCTTGCACGCTTTGCGTGGCGCTGGTGATGCCATCGTTCACGCGATCCAGTGTGCCGCCTTTTTCGGCCACACGCTGCGCAACGCTGCTCAACGCGGCGGCGGCCTTGGTGGTTTCAACGGCGGTTTTACTGAACTCGCTGGAGGTGGTTTGCAGCGCATTCATGGTTTGGCGCGTATCGCGCACCAAGGCGGGAATGTCGGTGCGCTCAGGGCCGAATTGCGCATCGAGGATTTTTTGCATGGCGGTCATTTGGGCGGAGAAATTGTCTGCACTTTTGCCCACTGCCTGCATGCTGCCCACCAAAGCTTTTTGGTTCTCCGGGGCGAGCAGCAGGTTCAAGCGTTTGGCGGTTTCCTCCACCTGTATCAGGATGTTGGCGCCTTGGTCTGACAACTTGGACAGTAGGCTGGGCCTCAGTTCAATGCGCGGCGGCTTGGCACCTGACAAATTGAGCAGCTCGGCTGAGCTGCCGGGGTCGTCTAACTGCACATAGGCCAAACCTGTGACGCCTTGGTAGCCGAGCACGGCATAGGTGGATTTCGTCACGGGCGTGCCTTGGTCAATCGCCAAGCGCACCAGCACATTGCCGCGCACCTGCGGATCGAACTCGATGCTCTCGACCTTGCCCACGCCAATACCACGATAGCGCACTGGCGCTTGGGGCGAGAGGCCGGTGACGGATTCGCGGGTGGAAAACTCCAGCGAATCGCGGATACGGGTATCGCGCATGAGCCAAGCGGCCAAGCCAATCAGCAAGGCTGTGACCAAGATGACGAACGTGCCAGCAGCCAGAGCGTGTGATTTGTTTTCCATGTTCAACGTTCCAAAGCGAAATTACACAGCAAAAGGATACTCCCGAAGCAACTCCATCGCGCGTTGCCCGCGTTCACCCAAGAAAAACTCTTGGACGAATGGATGCGGGTAGGCAATCACTTCTTTAGGTGGCGCTTTGACGACGACGCGCTGCTGCGCAAGCACCGCCACTTGGGTGGAGAGTTCAAACAGCGTGTCCAGATCATGCGTGACCATCACGACCGTGAGGCCAAGCTCCCGGTGCAAGCTGCGAAGCAAAGCCACGAAACTGTCGGAACTTTCCGGGTCGAGTCCGGCAGTGGGCTCGTCAAGCAAGAGCAGGGGCGGGTCCATGATGAGGGCGCGAGCCAGCGCCACTCGCTTGACCATGCCGCCCGAGAGATCAGAGGGCATCTTGCTCGCATGCTCGGGCGCGAGACCCACCATTTGCAGCTTCACTAGGGCGCAATCGCGGATCAAATCGGGCGGCAGTGTGCCTAACTCTCTGAGCGGGAAGGCGATATTGTCCAAAACGCTGAACGCCGAAAACAAGGCACCATGCTGAAACAGCATCCCCACACGGCTGGCCGCGCCTTTGGCTGAAAGCTGTGAAGCAGGTGCGCCCAGCACCGAGACCTGGCCTCGCGCGGGGCTTTCCAGCCCGAGAATTTGTCGCAGCAGCGTGGTTTTGCCTGTGCCAGAGCCACCCACGAGAGACAGAACTTCGCCGCGCTCAATCGTCAAGTCCAAATCCTTGTGAATCACAAACTCGGCCTCGGGCGTGCGAAACACCGTCCAGAGCTTGCGGATGTCCACCACCTGGCTGGCGTCTAGCCGCGAGGCAGAAAGATCAGACACCGGACTCATAGCCCCACATCCTTGAACACGATGGCGAACACGGCATTGATCAAAATCACGGCGGTGATCGACGTGACCACAGATGCCGTTGTGCCTTGGCCCAGGCTCTCCGTATTGGGTTTGACGCGCAGGCCGTAGTGACAGCCGATCAGTGCGATGAACACACCAAACACCATGGATTTGCCCATCGCCAAAGTCAAATTGACGGGTTCGACCGCAGCCGAAAGCGCGTTGACGAAGAACTGCGGTGAAATATTCAGCGATAAATCGGCGGCCAGCATGCCGCCGAGCAGCGCGGCCAGCGTGGTCCATACCGCAATCAAAGGCATGGCCAAAGCCAGCGCCAACGCACGCGGCAGCACGAGGCGAAAGCCATGCGCAATGCCCATCACACGCATGGCATCGAGCTCTTCCGTCACACGCATCACGCCAATTTGCGCGGTGATGGCCGAGCCTGAGCGCCCGGCAATCAAAATCGCCGCCAGCATAGGCCCCAGCTCGCGCACCAGGCTCACGCCGAGCAGATTCACAATGAAAGAATCCGCGCCAAACTGCCGAAGCTGTTGCGCGGAGAGATAGGCCAGCACCACGCCAATCAAAAAGCCCACCAAGGCCGTGATGGGCATGGCGGTTGCGCCAATGTGATACAGATGGCCCGACACATCGCGCCAAGGGCCTTCACGCGGTGCTCGCACGAGTTGCACCATATCCAAAAACAACTGGCCAAGCAAGCGCGTGAATCCGCGCGCATGCGAGATCACGGTGAGGATGATTTCCCCCCAGCTTAAAAACCTTTGCCACCAGCTGTGCCGCGCGGCAGCGGGCTGCGGGCCCGAGAGTTGCGCCACACGTTGCAACACCGCGCGTTGCGTGGGCATGAGCTCCAGCTGCGCCGGCCAAGTGCGCCCCCAGTGGTTCCACAACAGCTGCGCGCCAATGTGATCAAGCCGCTCGATCAGGCGCAGATCCCAAGCTTGGCTGCTTGCAAGCCCCGCCAAGCTAGCTTGTAAAGCCTGCCACTGGGCATCGTCGCTGAGCTGCGCTGCAGTCCAACGGCCCAGCAGCACACAGCGCGGGCCGTGCGTCTCCAAGCGGGGCGAAAAAGGACTCATGCGGTATCGTAGCCCGTAAAACCCGTGGAAATCACGACATCGGTCGGGGTGGACTCACTTCTCCCTCAAACAAGGGGGATTCACGCCCATACTTTTGACACCGCCTGCCTCGCCGCTTGGATCACCATCGTCTCGCTGGCAGCGACAGTATGGATGAAGCACAGGCAGCAGGGCAGCTCCACGCGGTCGGCCAACACCAGCCCGCGCGACTGCGCCTCGCGCAAGGCAATCGTCTCGCGTGCCAAGCTCAATCCTACGCCTGAGCGTACCAAATCCAACATTGACGCCTCTTGATCGACCAAAGCCGCGCGCTTGAGTTGCAAACCTAGGGGTTGCATGACCGATTGCAGCAGGCGGTGATGCGCGGATGCCGGCGGCGTGACGATCCACGGCAATAGTGCCAAAGCCCGCCAGTCTTTGCCCAGCACCTGAGGCCACCAGCCGCTGGGCGCGAGCACACGGTAACTGAATTGCGTCAATTCAGTCACTATTAAATCCATAGCATTGTGCGCAGATTCTATGCCGGGGTATGCCATATTTCCTTCATAAAAATAGGGGTTGGCAGGTGGCGCGTCGCCCAGCAGGTGGTCACGCAATTGCACGAGCTCCTGCGGCATGGCCAGATAAAACCCCACATCCAAAGCCCCGCGCTGCACGCGCGTGAGCACATCACCGCTCATGTGCTGCGACAGCTCGGTCTCGACCTGCGGTGCGGTTTCCACCAGCTCTTTGAGAAACGCACCCAGGCGGGTGAACTCGGGGTCCAGAATCGTGCCGATGCGCAGCCGCCCGCGCACGCTGGCTTGCAAGCCGCCGGCCGATTGGTGGAAATCTTGCAGGGTGGACAGCACTTTCTCGGCCTGCGGCAGTAGCGCCGCGCCATCGCGAGTGAGCACCAAGCCCCGTCCCGAGCGCGCAAACAGCTCAAGCCGCAGGCGCTCTTGCAAGGCCTTGAGTTGCAGGCTCACAGCGGGCTGGGTCACATGCAAACGCTGTGCGGCCCTGGAGACTGTGCCCTCGCGCGCGACCGCCACAAAGGCTTTCAGACTCAAAACATCAACGTGATTCATAAATAAATCTTATGTATTGCTTTTGAAAACTCATTGGACGTAAGGCGCAAGACCTTGCAGAATGACCTCACTTATCAGAGGTGATCATGAGTATCGCAAATATCGGGCATGCCATCAACGGCCAATCGGTTGAAGGCACATCAGGTCGAGTTCAAAGCGTTTTTAACCCCGCCACAGGGGCGGTGACCGGTCATGTGGCTCTGGCTTCCAGCGCCGAAGTGGCCCAAGCCGTGGCCGCGGCGCAGACTGCTTTCCCTGCTTGGGCAGATGCGCCGCCGCTCAAGCGTGCACGGGTGATGTTCAAATTCTTGGAGCTGGTCAATGCGCACAAAGATGATCTTGCCCGCATGATCACCTTCGAACATGGCAAAGTGTTTACCGATGCCCAGGGCGAAGTCACACGCGGCATTGAAATTGTGGAATTTGCCACTGGCATCCCGCAGCTTTTGAAGGGCGACTACACAAGCCAAGTGGGCACAGGCATCGACAACTGGACGATGCGCCAGCCGCTGGGCGTGGTGGCCGGTGTTACGCCATTCAACTTCCCGGTGATGGTGCCGATGTGGATGTTTCCTGTGGCGATCGCGGCGGGTAATTGCTTCATTTTGAAGCCGAGCCCGATTGACCCTTCGCCATCGCTTTTCCTGGCCGAGCTGTTGAAAAAAGCCGGGCTTCCCGATGGGGTGTTCAATGTCGTTCAAGGCGACAAAGAAGCGGTAGATGCCTTGCTGATTCATCCAGACGTGAAAGCCGTGAGCTTTGTCGGTTCCACGCCGATTGCGAATTACATCTACGAGACGGGTGCGCATCACGGCAAGCGGGTGCAAGCGCTGGGCGGCGCGAAGAACCACATGATTGTGATGCCCGATGCCGATATGGAGCAAGCAGTCGATGCGCTGATTGGCAGCGCGTATGGCTCAGCGGGCGAGCGCTGCATGGCGATTTCGGTGGCTGTGCTGGTGGGAGATGTGGGTGATCGCATCATGCCGGCTTTGATTGAACGCACCCAAGCCTTGAAGATCAAAAATGGCACGAATCTCGATGCCGAAATGGGTCCCATCGTCACGAAAATCGCGCAAGACCGAATCACGGGCTACATTGCTGCGGGTGAGAAAGAAGGCGCGAAACTGCTTGTAGATGGCCGTTCATTCAGATCCAACGAAGCTGGCTGTGCCGATGGCTTCTGGCTCGGCGGCACATTGTTTGACCATGTGCAACCCGAGCACAAGATCTACAAGGAAGAAATCTTCGGCCCTGTACTCTCCTGCGTGCGTGTCAAAGACTTTGCTGCTGCTGTTGACTTGGTGAATGCCCACGAATACGCCAACGGCGTGAGCTGCTTCACGCGAGACGGCGGCATCGCCCGCGAATTCGCCCGCTGCATCCAAGTCGGCATGGTTGGCGTGAACGTGCCCATCCCCGTACCCATGAGCTGGCATGGATTTGGCGGCTGGAAGCGCAGTCTGTTTGGCGATATGCATGCCTACGGCGAAGAAGGCGTGCGCTTTTACACGCGCCAGAAATCCATCATGCAGAGATGGCCAGATTTAATTGCTAAAGGCGCTGAATTTGTGATGCCGGTATCGAAGTAACCCCCTATGTCTTCAACTAGCTTTGACTACATCATCATCGGCGCAGGAACGGCGGGTTGCTTGCTCGCCAATCGCTTGAGTGCGGACGCGTCGAAGCACGTGTTGCTGGTCGAGGCGGGTGGGCGAGACGATTACCACTGGATTCACATTCCCGTGGGCTATTTGTATTGCATTGGCAATCCGCGTACTGATTGGCTGTTTAAAACCGAAGCCGATGCGGGATTGAATGGGCGGCAATTGCGCTATCCACGTGGCAAGGTGCTCGGTGGCTGTAGCTCC
>JBJTSL010000383.1:0-3530 GCA_046076625.1 Allobrachymonas sp. | reverse complement strand
GCTTGAGATATCGGATCGACATGTGGCTTGACTCGAAGTGTTGCAACCGTATGCAGTTTAGTCTTACAAAGCTAAACGGGTATTAGGGTTTATCCGATACCAATAACTTTTTCAAAGCTAAACTCAAGCTCACCAAGTAGAAAAAATCAGAAAATCATCCTCTTGAACTTTTCGCATACGCTTGCAATAATGCATTCATGACCACACTCCAACAAGCCAAATCTCTCGTTTGGGAAGCCCTGCAAGCGCTTCCTGGCAACTCTGCCACTTCACCTACGATCCAAGATGCTCGCCCCGTTTTATCGCGCTATTTCTCACAGGGCTGCGCTTGCCATGTGTTTCACCCCGTCAATGAAGCGCATGGCATCCAAGCGATGGCTGAGAAGTTTTGGAATCCGTTGCTCCAAGCGATGCCCAACTTAGAGCGACGCTGCGACTTGTTTTACGCAGGCGATTTTGATGGACGCTTTTGCGGCGGCGCAGGCACTTGGATCACCGCGCATGGCTATTTGCTGGGCACGATGGAAAATGACTGGCTGGGCATTCCCGCCAGCGGGGATACCGTGTTTGTGCGCATTGGTGAGTTTTACCGCGTGGAGAACGGAAAAATTGTTGATGCGCGCATCTTGCTTGACCTGGTCGACGTGATGCGCCAATGCGGCATCGAAGTGCTCCCGCGCAGCACGGGCGCGCGCCTAATCGTGCCGGGGCCGCAGATGCATGACGGTTTGCTGCTGGGCGAAAGTGATCCGATGCAGGCCAAGCTGTCCATGGATAGCCTAGAACGCATGGCCGGCGGCTTGAAATCCTTCAACCAAAAAGATCTCCAAAGTATGAGCATGCACTCGTTTTGGCATCCCGAGATGATGTGGTACGGGCCCTGCGGCATAGGCAGCTCGCGGCAAGTGGAGGGCTTTCAAAAGCACCACCAAAAGCCTTTTTTGCATGCCTTCCCTGATCGTGTGGGCGGCAACCATATCAGCCGAATTGCTGAGGGGCATTACATCGCTTCTACCGGCTGGCCGAGTGTGCGGGCAACGCACATGGGCGAGTATCTGGGCGTTCCGGCCATCAACCAACCCATCACCATGCGCGTGGCCGATTGGTGGCGGCGCGAAGGCGATATCTTGCGCGAGAACTGGGTGATGATTGATTTGCCCGAGCTGCTGTTACAGATGGGGGTGGATTTGTTTGAACGGATGCGGCAGTTACGAAGCGTGAAATCTTGAGTGTTTTGTGGTGATCGCCAGCATATCTTCTGGCTTGGTTGCTATTCTTTACGTAGCACCGATGAGTTGAGGCAGTGGTTTTCTAGGGCGCGGTTGTGAGCCCGGGGTGCGCGATCACCTCAAAAGCTCACTTACACTCACGCCATGTCTTACGTCGTCACCACCCCCGAACAACAAATCGATCATGCCCTGAATGTGGGCGCATTGCAGGAGGCTTTGCAACTTGTCGCAAGCGCCGAGCAGCAGCAGCCCAATAATCCTGGACTAGCCCACCGCTTTGGCATCACGCTGCTGCGTCTGAACCGTCCGCATGAAGCTTTTGGCAAATTCAGCAACGCGCTTCGCCTGAATCCCCTTGCTGTGGACACGCGCCTGGCGATTGCGCAGGCTTATCTCGCCATGAACGATGGCTGGAGTGCCAGCGCTTGGGTGAGCGATGCCTGCCGTGTGGCCCCCAATCATCCGCCGCTGTGGATTCAGCTGGCGCAATTGCTGGCCAGCCAAAAGCGTGAAGCGGAGCTTGAGCCCGCGCTGCGCTCTGGCGTGGCAGCCAATCCTGAATCCAAGCAGATGGTGGAAGCGCTGGCTGAATACTATTTGAACCGCAAGCGCTACGCCGATGGCGCGAAAATCTATCCCGACTTGCTGATGCTCGACAGCAAAGACCCGAAAACCCTGCTGCACTACGGCTTTTGCATGGAGCATACGCATGATCTGCAAGGCAGCGTGCAGCGCTACCGCGAAGCGATTGCCATCAACCCTGATTTTCTCGAGGCGCATGTTGATTTGGCTGGCGTGCTTTGGCGCTTGGCAGACTATGAAGGCTCGCTTAAGCATGCGCAGGAAGCTGTGCGTATTGACCCCAACCACCCCTATGCCGTGCGTATTTATGGCACGGCCTTGCTGCACCTGAACCGCTTGGATGAAGCCGAAGCGCAGTTGCGCCGCGCACTGGACATCAAGCCCGATTTCCCGATTGCCATCATCGACTTGGCTTTGCTGCTGTTGCTGGCTGGCAAGTTCGAAGAGGGCTGGGCTGTGTACGAGCGCCGCTGGAGCGATACCGACCGCATGACTCGCCCCGCCTTTTTCCGACCCGAGCTGGAATGGAAAGGCCCACAGCAGCAGCCTGTGGCGGGCAAACGCGTGGTGATCTATGCTGAGCAGGGCTTGGGCGATGTGATCAACTTTGTGCGCTATGCAAAGATTTTGCAGGCCGATGGTGCCACGGTCTTTTGCGTGATCCAGCCCGAACTGATTCCGTTGGTGGAGAGCATGCCTGGCGTGATTTGCTTAAAGCCCAATCTGAACATTGAGGCCGATTACCACGTCGCCCTGCTGGAGTTGCCGCTGCACTACCGCACGCATCTGGGCAATATTCCTGCCGAAACGCCTTATTTGCACGCGCCGAAAGACAAAAGCGCCGCATGGAAAGCCAAGCTCGCCAAGTGGGACGGCAAACTCAAAGTGGGCATCGCTTGGGCCGGCCACTACATTCACGCCAACCACCACAACCGCTCGATGGCATTGTCTGAATTCAAGCCGATCCTGGAGATGGCGGGCGTACAAGCCTTTAGCTTGCAAAAAAGTGATGGCGGCAGCTACACCGACATCAAGCCCAAAGCCGAGCAACTCGTGGACTTCACATCTGAGTGGCTAGACTTCACCGACAGTGCCGCTATGATCGACAACCTCGATCTCATTGTCAGTATCGACAGCGCCGTGATTCACCTTTCCTCAGCCCTGGGCAAGACCACTTGGGTGCCGTTGCCGCCCAACCCCGATTGGCGCTGGCTGCTAGAGCGCAGCGACAGCCCGTGGTATCCGAGCATGAAGTTGTATCGTCGTGACCATGCAGAAACCAAGAGCACTCAGATGGAGCGGGTGATTTCGGATTTGAAGAAGTTGGTGGCGCTTCGGGCCTCGTCTGTGTCAGGCAGTCTTTTTTGAGCGTTTTGGGGTGTTGGCTAGAGGTTAATCTGCTGCAGATTCAGTTGTGATGACTGGATGGAAGTGCGGAACAAGACCAGTTATTGGTTCGAAGTAGCCTGCTCAATCGTTTGTAGTATGGCCTCCGCCGGCTGAGCACCCGAGATGCCAAATTTGCGATTAATGATGAAAAACGGTACACCGCTGATACCGATCCTGCGTAGCTCCTCATCTTCTGCGGCGACGGCTTGGTGGGCGGCGCCGTCTTGCAGCACGGCATGCGCGGCTTCGGCTGGCATGCCGGCTTGTGTCGCGATTTGCATCAGCATGGCCTCTTGGGTGAGGTCCGCACCTTCGCAAAAGTAGGCTCGC
>JBJTSL010000382.1:0-8365 GCA_046076625.1 Allobrachymonas sp. | reverse complement strand
GCCTTTGATTTCATCGACCATCCGGCGCACATCTTGCGTGATGGCTTTTACATCGTCTGCCGAGGCCTGCGCTTGCTTGAGCGTGGCCTGCGCTTTGTCCATCGCGCTGGGCAATTGCTTTTCAAGCTCGCCCAGCGAATTGCGCACAGACGTTGCCGCCGCTTCGGCTTGGCTGGTGATCTTGCGAATATCTTGCATCAGAGTCGCGCTGTCTTTATCGAGGCGCACCGCTACATTGCCTGCGGTATCGCCCATGCTTTTGAGTTGGCCGCTCATGGCTTCCATATTGGCCAAAACGGTGGTGACGGAGCTGCGGATGTCTTTGCGTATCTCGGCCGCTTCGCCCGTAAGTTTTTTGTTGTCATCCAAAATCGGCTCCATCTTGCCGATGGCCACCGCGAGTTTTTCTACGGCGACTTTCACAGTGCCCATCACATCTTCGAGCTCATTGCCCACATCCATCGGCAACAGGGCATTGACCGCCAAGCGCTTGGCTTGGCGATCGCCGGGCAACACCTCGATGTATTTGCCACCAATCGGCCCATCGCGCCCAAAGCGCGCGCTCGCATCTTGCGCGAGCACCGGCATACGTTCGCTCACGATGCGCAGCCGCGCCCGCACGTTGAGCTGCGCATCCAGCTCAATTTGATCGACATCGCCAATCTTGAAACCTTTAAGGCGCACCGGCGTTCCGATTTGCACGCCACTGGCGCCGGGTAGCTCGACAAACACATGGGTCATTGGCGTGAACCAGCCTTGGCGCCACGCGGAAAGCCCCATCAGCACCAAGGCGGATACAAGCGCCAGCAAAAGCCAAAAGCGCCCCGGATTTTGACGCGCCACTTCGGCCATGTCATGGTCGAGCAGGGCTGCAATTTCCCCTTCTATCGCCCGGGGCAGAGGTTTCGCTTCCGATGGTTTGCTCATGTTGGCAGCATAACGCAAGCAGCTCGGTTGAAGCTGCTTGGCTCTGCTTTACTTGAACACGCCAAACACCTTTTTCAAAATGTCACTGCCCGTGCCAACAGGGTCTTTGCGGATTTTTTCTCTTCTTCACCAATCATGGTGTACAGACCATCAAGCGATTTGCCGGTCACGTATTGCTGGATGTTGGCATCTTCTTTTTTCACCAAGCCCATGCCTTGGGCTTTGCCAGCCACATCGTTGTATTTCTGCGCGAGGCCAACTTTTTATGTGGCCTTGGTCACGATGGGCAGGAATTTGCCACTCAAGGGAGAGCGGGTTTTCTCGGCAAAGAAAGAGGTGACCGAGGTGTCGCCGCCTTTGAGGATGTTCTTCGCATCCGTCACGTTCATGCCCTTGACGGCGGAGACCAGCAAATCTTTGGCAAAAGGCACAGCTTGCTCCGCGCCCCGGTTCATGGCGGTCACGAGCTCGTCCACTTTTTTGCCTTGACCGAGCTTTTTCATGAGCTTTCCAGCGTCATCCAGGAACCCCGGCAGCGGAATGCGCACTAAGTTGTTGAGTAAAAAGCCATCCGGCTTGCCCAAAATGCTCACGGCGGACAATGCGCCGCGCTCCAAAGCAGTTTTAAGGCCAGCGCTGGCATCTTTGTCGCTGAGGTCGCCCAGCGACAAGGCATGGGCTTGTTGGTAAGCGGCCAAAATGCACGGACCGATTGCGGATGTGCCCGCTTGGTTAAACTCGCGTCGTTTCATGAGAATTGCTCCTGTTTGTTTGGACTGAAAATGCATCTTGCCCCAGTTTCACGCCGTTTGGCAACCGCTGCTGTGTTCAACGGCTTGGGCGCAGCCGCGTTGACGCTCACGGGCTGCAAGCCTGTGGCAGATTTCACGGGCGCAGCGCCTGCTTCGACCATGATTTTGCTCGATGGCAAAGCCTTCACCACCGAGCAGATGAAGGGCAAAGTGACCTTGGTGAATTTCTGGGCCACAAGCTGTACCACTTGCGTGGCCGAAATGCCAGAAATCATCACGACCTACAACAAATTCGCCGCCCAAGGCTTCGATACGGTGGCCGTGGCGATGAGCTACGACCCACCGGCGTTTGTGGTGAATTTTGCGCAGACGCGCAAATTGCCGTTCAAAGTGGCGATTGACAATACAGGTGCAGTCGCCAAAGCATGGGGCGATGTGAAGCTCACGCCGACGACCTATCTGGTCAACAAAAAAGCTGAAATCGTGAAGCGCTATGTGGGCACACCCGACTTTCATGCGATGCAGGCGTTGATTGAGAAACTGCTGGCTGAAAAGGCTTGATTGTTTGCGCGTGGCGGCTGTGCGCGTGAGCCACCGCCTTTGGGGCTCATGAATCAACGAAGACAGACAGGATACAAAGTATTGGCAAAATCAGCCACTCCCCGGCATAAAACCTGTATCGTTTGCTATTAAATTAATAGCAATTAAAGCCAAAAAAAACACCCGCAAGTGCAAAACACCGGCGGGTAGAAACAGCCAGTTGAGGGCTGTCGAGGAGGGAACGAGACAATCAGTTGTTGCGGAATTCGTCGTGGCAGGTTTTGCAGTTGCCTGCGTATGCACCGAAGGCCGCGCGGATTTGGTCGAGGTTGCCAGATTTGGCGGCTGCATCCGTCCAGATGTTGGCTTTGGCTTTGCCGCCTTCTGTGCCAGCACCGAAGCCACCCAATGGCAGGGCTGCTACGGTGGCGATCACGGCGGCATTGTCTTGTGCTGCTTTGGCATCAAAAGGCACGCGGCCACTGACCATCGCGCCCAAACGGCCGGTATGCGTGCCCATCACGGAAAGCGCGCTTTGGCGGTATTTGATGGCATCTTCTGGCTTGGCAAACTGCGCCTGAGCGGAGAAGCTGGTGCAGAGCGCGGCGACTGCGGCGAAGAGGGCGATGCGAGATTTCATGTAGGAAGCTCCTGTTGAAGTGAGTTGTTGAAGGAATGTTGAAAGACTGAGCGTACCAACGAATCAAAGTTCCAAACAGAGGCACTAGGGAATTCCCGTACCAAATTCTCTGAATTGCTGTCACGATTTTGTCATCCATGCAGTGGATGCGATAGGCACAGCGCAACTTTGCCTCCAAAGCGTCACAATCTGCGTAAGTCAAGCCCAACTATTTCAACAGGACTTCATTCATGACGCCAACCAAACGCATCCGAATTTGGGATCTGCCCACCCGTCTCTTCCATTGGGCTCTCTTGGTCTGCGTTGTCGGCCTGGTGGTGACGGGCAAAGTAGGCAATGAGCTGATGGTGTGGCATTTCCGCCTCGGCTATTGCGTGATGACCTTGCTGCTGTTTCGCATCATTTGGGGGTTTGTGGGCGGTAAATGGTCGCGTTTTGCATCTTTCATCTATGCGCCCGGCACGGTGATTGCCTATCTCAAGGGCCAGGGTCAGCCCGAGCACAGCGCGGGGCACAACCCCTTGGGTGCAGGCTCGGTGTTTGCATTGCTGCTGATTTTGATGGCACAAGTCGGCACGGGCCTGATCAGCGATGATGAAATCATGAACCAAGGACCGCTGGCGCGCTTTGTGAGTGGTGCGCGCGTAAGCCTGGCTACTTGGTTGCACAAGGATATTGGCCCATATGCCATCTTCGCGTTGGTGGCGCTGCATGTGGCGGCGATTTTGTTTTACTTGGTCAAGAAAAAAGAAAATCTGATTCGCCCCATGATTGAAGGCGACAAGGAAATGCTGCAAGCCGTCGAGCCCTCCAAAGACAGCGCAGGCAGCCGATTGTCAGCCCTCGTGGTGTTGGCCCTGTGTGGCGCGTTTGTGGCTTGGGTTGCTCGCTTTGCCGCTTGATTTCGTGCATACGCCGCGTTTTTGCGGACTTGATGTGTTGACCACCGCGATCTTGGTCTAGAATGAATGGGTAAAAATCTTTGTAACAAAATTTTTGCCACGCCTGCGCGACTGGGTGGTTTGCGGGCTGCTGGTTTGGGCATGCGCCGCTCCATCGATCGCGCAGGTGTGCGCCGTGCCGCAATACAATGGCACGATTGTCACCTCCACCGCCAACCAAGTGGTCAACGGCTACTTCAGTCCGTCTTCGGCCAACGTCACGGCCACAGCCGGCACGACGCCGACGATTGCGCTGGGCAATGCGCGTGGCGACACAACATGGGTGTCTGGCGATTTGGCCTTGATCATCCAGATGCAATGCGTGGATATCAACAGCACCGATACCGATGCCTATGGCGATGGTGTGGCTGGTCGTCCAGGCTACGGTTATGTGGAAACCTCATCGGGCACTTGCAAGGTTGGGCAATATGAGTATGTGCCGGCTGGCGCAGGCACGAGCGCCGGCAGCTTTGTCGCCGGCGCTGCCTTGCAAAACACCTATGTGCAAGCCGATCCAACGGTGAGCACCCCAAGGCGTAGCTTTCAAATCATCCGTGTGCCGCAGTATGGCAATTTCACTTTGGGTGGCTCGCTCGCGGGCTTGGCTTGGGACGGCCTCAATGGTGGCGTGATCGCGCTGGATGTGGCCAAGACGCTGAATTTCAACGGTCAAACCATTGACATGGGGGCCAAAGGCTTTCGCGGGGGCGGTGGCCGGCAAAGCAGTGCGGATGGCAACAATCCATACCGTCATCCAGCCAGTGGCTCTGCGAGCCATGCCTCCAAGGCAGAAGGCATTGCTGGCACGCCCCGGCTGCTGTTCATCGACAGCACACCGTTCAGTCGCACCAGCACCGCCGGTACGGTGACGGATGTTGCCGCCGACCGAAAACTGACCCATTAAAAGGGCAAGTGCCGATTCAAAACTGACCCAGGTGTTTAACTTGCTCTGCCTAAATATTGGGCAGAGGACAAACAAGGTGATTACCATGGAAATGTTAGGAAGAATCAGGCGGATGTATTGGCGCGACAAGATGTCGCTACACGAGATAGCCAGGAGGACGGGGCTGGCGCGCAACACGGTGCGCAGTTGGCTCAGGGCGGCGCAAGGCGATGAGTCGCCCAGGTACAAGAGAGTGAGCATCGCGGGCAAACTTGCGCCGTACATGCAAGAGCTGGAGCAGGCGCTGGCGGCGGATGCGATGCGCAGCAAACAGGACAGACGCACGGGGCGAGCGCTGTACCAACAAATCAAAGGCAGCGGCTATGAGGGCGGATATAGCCGGGTGACGGACTTCATCCGCGCGTGGCGCGCCAGCGCAGACAAGAGCGTGCGGGCCTTTGTGCCCTTGAAATTTGAGCTAGGCGAGGCCTTCCAATTTGACTGGAGCGAAGAGGGTTTATTGGTCGGGGGCATCTACTACCGATTGCAAGTGGCGCACATGAAGCTAGCGGCAAGCCGAGCCTTCTATCTGGTGGCCTACCCCAGCCAGGGGCACGAAATGCTGTTTGATGCGCATACACGCTGCTTTACTGCGCTGGGCGGCGTAGCGCGCCGGGGCATTTACGACAACATGAAGACGGCGGTAGACAAAGTCAAGAAGGGACGAGGCAGAACTGTCAACGCCCGCTTTGCTGCGATGTGCAGCCACTACCTGTTTGATGCCGATTTCTGTAACGTGGCCAGCGGCTGGGAGAAAGGCGTGGTGGAGAAGAACGTACAGGACAGCAGGAGGCGCATCTGGATAGAAGCGCAAAGCCGCAAATGGAGCAGCTTCTGTGAACTCAACGCTTGGCTAGGGCAGCGCTGCCGCGCCTTATGGGGCGAGATACGCCACCCTGAATACCAACAGTTCAGCGTGCTGGAAATGCTGGAGCAAGAGCGCGCTCAGTTGATGCCCATGCCGACAGCATTTGACGGCTATGTGGAGCGCTCGGCCAAAGTATCGAGCACCTGCTTGGTGGCTGTGGCGCGCAACCGCTACTCGGTGCCGTGTGAGCTGGCGGGCAAACGGGTAAGCACCCGGCTGTACCCCAACCGGGTAGAGATTGCTCACGAAGACACCATCGTCGCCAGCCACGCACGCATAGCAAACGCGGGGCATATCTGCTACGACTGGCAGCACTACATTGCCCTGGTGCAACGCAAGCCAGGGGCATTGAGAAACGGGGCGCCCTTTGCCGACATGCCGCAGCCCTTGCTGCGTCTGCGCCAAGGGCTGATGCGCCACGAAGGAGGCGACAAGGTCATGGCGCGGGTGCTCAGTTGCGTATCTAGCCACGGTCTGGAGGCAGTGCTGGTGGCGGTGGAGTTGGTGATCGAGTCAGGCGTGCTCAGCAGCGAGCATGTGCTCAACGTCTTGGCGCGGCTGGAGGCACCGCCAGCACCGCAAACGGTTGAAAGTAGCTTGCAGCTCAAAGAGTTGCCGCTGGCCGACACCGGGCGCTACGACAAGCTTCGCGGCCAAGAGGTGCAGGAGATGGATCATGCAGCGTGATATTGCCAAAGAACTCAAAGAGCTGCGCCTGCACGGTATGGCGCAGGCGTGGCAGGAACTCACTGAGCAGGATGGACGCAGCAACGATGCGGGCATCCAAACCTCACGCTGGCTCGTTGAGCACCTGCTGCAAGCCGAGCACACGCACAAGGCCATGGTCTCGGTGCGTCACCAGATGAAAGCAGCTAAATTCCCCTTGCACCGGGATTTGGCGGGCTTTGACTTTGAAGCCTGCCATGCAGATCACCAACTGATCCGCCAGTTGAGCAGCTTGGAATTCACCGATAGTGCGCAAAACGCCGTACTCATTGGTGGCCCGGGCACAGGCAAAACGCATCTGGCCACAGCCATTGGGGTGGCGGGTATCACGGCCAAGGGCAAGCGCGTGCGCTTTTACTCCACGGTGGATCTGGTCAATGAGTTGGAGAAAGAAAAGAGAGAGGGCAAGGCCGGGCGCATTGCACAGGCGCTGATGCGCATGGACTTGGTGATCCTGGACGAGCTGGGGTATTTGCCCTTCAGCCAAGCTGGGGGAGCATTGCTGTTTCATCTGCTGTCCAAGCTGTATGAGCACACCAGCGTGATGATCACCACCAACTTGAGCTTTGCTGAGTGGTCGGCCGTGTTTGGCGATGCCAAGATGACGACCGCGCTGCTGGACAGGCTCACGCATCACTGCCACATCTTGGAGACGGGCAATGAGTCGTATCGCTTCAAGCACAGCACGATGACGGCCAAGACGCGCATCAAGGCGCGGGAGAGCGCACGCCCCAAGTGAGGGCGCGCGCTGCGCTGCAAAGGCGCTTCGGGCTACGCCCTTCGCCGCCTTTGCAGCGCAGCGCGGTTATGGACCAGGACAGATCCATCCCAACCCAGCATTTGCGTATACTTATCCACAGTTGCTGAGCTGACAACCAGCAACCCGCCCTGGGTCAATATTGGATCGGCACGGTGGGTCAATATTCGGTCGGCGCTGACATACGCGCTTTGGCCGCAGGGTGGGATGTGTTCGACGACTTATTACTACCGAACACTGGCGGCGTAAATGCGTTAACTGCTTGGCGCGCTAGGCCTGTGATCGTCGCAGTCGTCGTGGGCTCATGAGTCAGAGCAGCGAGTTACGCGGCACTTGCCGAGTTTCAGTTGTGCGCTTTGCGTCCAAAAATCGGTAATGTCGCCAGCGGCGATCACAGGACGCTGGTTGGCAAGGTGAGTTCCAATCTCGGTGAAATGTGAAACGTCAAAGTAGCGAGCGTTTCGCGTGTAGTTTCTCAACACGCCAACGAGGCATCGGCTGTGATTGGGTTGTCTCACGTAGCGACATAAAGGAGGAATTCGGGCGAAGCCCGAAGGGGGACAGTCGCGAAGTGGGACAGCCCAAGCGCTGCCGATGCCGTACTCAATATACGGAAACCTTCAGCGAACAGATGCTATAAATTCAATAGCACGTTACGCAAATTGTATGCCGGCGTTAAGCGGATTTTGCTTAAAAACACGCCCAAATTTGCCCCGCCAATGTCACCATGAATTCAGGCTGCAAATACAGCGCAAAAACGCCCAAGCTAGCCAGCACCGCAACTGCCAAGCCGGCAGCTTTCTTGAGGGACGTGCGAGAGGTGTTCATGCCGATTGCAGTTTTCCGCCATTGTGGCGCTCAATCGCCGCTTCACGCACCGGGAGATTCACCAAGGCAGCGAAGATGCCCAAAGCAATGGCGATGTACCAGACGATGTTGTAGCTGCCGGTTTTGTCGTACAACACGCCGCCCAGCCACACGCCCAGGAAGCTGCCGACCTGGTGCGACAGGAACACGAACCCACCCAGCATGCTCATGTACTGCACGCCGAAGATCTGCGCCACCACCGCATTGGTGGGCGGCACCGTCGACAGCCACAGCAGCCCCATGGCCGCCGAGAACACGTAGACGTTCCCGGGCGTCAGCGGCACCGAGAGGAACACCACGATCGCGGCCGAGCGCAGCGCGTAGATCGCGGCGAGGATGTGGCGCTTGGCCAGCTTCTGGCCCAGCGCCCCGGCGGCATAGGTGCCGAAGACGTTGAACAGGCC
>JBJTSL010000381.1:0-3327 GCA_046076625.1 Allobrachymonas sp. | reverse complement strand
CTTTATTGAAACTTTGTTAGGGGGGCGAGTCTTTTCGCGCAAGATTCTTAACGGTGTGATCGCATTGGGCGTAGCTTGCGTACCGTTGGCTGTGATCTACAGCCTCGTGCCTAAGAGCATCGGCGTGGTGATTTTAGGCATTTATATGTTATTTATTGCCGGCTTTGGCCTAGGCCTACCTGCGTGGGCTTGGAAGCACGGCAATCGCGTGGGCAAATGGATCGTCTTTGCCTATTTCCCGCTGGCTTGCGCGGTTTGTCTTGCGATTGCGCGAGCCTTCGGTTGGGTGCCGGTTTCTTGGGTCGTGCAGTATGGCGTGATAGTGGCACTCTTGATTGAAGCGCCGATGATGATGGTCGCGCTCAATGTGCGCTCACGTGATCGCCATGAGATCAGCACCCGCGAGCAAGCCATGGCCACGCAAGATGCGCTGACAGGTTTGCTCAACGAGCATATCTTTGATGATCGCGTGAAGCAGGCCCAACTGCGACACGAGAAGCGCAGCGAAGATGCGGCTATCGTGTTGATCTCATTGGTCAATTACAAACATATTGCCGAGGCGTATGGCCTGCAAGTGGCCGAGCAAAGCGTATTGCGCTCGGTCATCAAGTTGCGCAAAATAGTACGCGATGTTGAGACGGTCGCGCGGGTTGGCGATTCATATTTTGGGTTGATACTAGAAGGTGAATCCAAGCGCACACGGATTACCGAGATGGGCGCAAGGCTTATCGCGCAAGGCTTGATGCCATTGCCGGGGCTCGTACCAGAAGTGACTTTGCAGTTCCACATCGTGGGCGTAGTTTTTCGCGAAGTGCCGCAAAACGATTTGGACATCAAGAATAGTTTGCTCATTCTGTTGTCTTCCATGTCTCGCCGTACGCGCCGGCCGATTCGCTTCTTAGATGCAGACAGCACTGGCGGTATGCCGCTTGCCCCTATTCAAGAGGCTAAAGAACTTGAACTGGCATCGCCAAAAGTACACCACCGCCTTCGCGAAAACCGAAGCGATTGATCCAGAGTCTCTGCGTAGCGGTTGGGACACTAGCTCTCCACGAAGTGATTCATTACCGGACGAAACCGCACCACCTTCGCGCATTGACCAGCGCTGACCTCGACTAAAAATCCAACTGCCCTAGAACCGTTTGCCCTACACGCAGCGGCAATTCAAATTGCAGCTCGGTTTGCCCCAAGACGATTGCATTCATACCGAATGTGACCGCGCCATCAACGCGGTGGTCCTGACGGTAGGTTTGCAGCATCTGACCCACTTCTGGGCTGGGGGTCGCAGTTTGAGGGTCGATATTTGGAATTGGGCAGCGCGGACAGGGTTTCACCAAGCCAAGCACAATCTCCGATTGCTCGGTATCACCGCTTTGCGGTGGCATGATGCGCAACTGAGTGGTGCGATCTTCATCGTGCGCCTCCAAGCCGGATAGCACGACATTCGGCCGAAATCTCTCAATCGTCACTGGAGATTGCCCTTTTGAGGTCAGACGTGCATTCAATTCGTTCAGTGATGCTTCGCTGATGACGAGCAGAGGGTAGCCGTCACTGAACTGATTGCGCGCTTGCAAGCCTTTCGTCCATTTGGTATTGGACAAACGCTTGTGCTCTGGATCAAACCGCACCAAGCGCAAATTCATCGCTGGCACGCCTACCGGCCTATCCTGCTCCAAAAAATCTGTGAACCATTGCGCCGCAGTGTCGCCCATATCGTATGCCGCGCATTCGTCATCCCACACGCGGACTTTGCAAGGCTGCTCCACCGCATCCAATGCAATATGCAAGGCCAACATGCCCGGCGCACGCACCACCATCTCAAACTGCTTGAGCTGGGGCTGGATCAAGGCCATGCGCGGCAATTCTCTTTGGCTTAAGAACTCGCCGGTTGCATCCACAACCATCCAAGCGCGGTCAAATTCCAGCCCCGTCTCGATCAGCAGGGACTCCTGGAGTTCTACCCCCGCGCAGGATTTGATAGGGTAGACAAACAATCGGCTGATCGAGGCATGAAGATCAAATTCAGACATGGCAAAGGTGATTCCGTAGGAAATGAAGCACCGATTGTGCCGCCTTCTACAATCCAAGGGTGACGACCGATATCTGTATTCGTGGTGCTGGCGCGGCAGGCAAGGTGCTCGCCTTGCTGTTGGCGCGTGCGCGTATCCGCGTGGGTTTGGTGCAGCGTGATTCTGGCTCGGGCCAAGAAGACATTCGAAGCTACGCACTCAACGCGTCCTCGCGGCGCCTGCTGCAATCCTTGCGTGTGTGGCCTGATCAGGCCTGCGCGGTTGAGCATATGCGGGTGCAGGGAGATGCGCTCACGCAGCCCCAAGCGCAAGTGAATTTTGATACTCCGCCAGAAAGCGAGGCCTTGGCGTGGATCGTCGATGCCGCCGATTTGGAACACAAGCTCAGCGCGGCTTTGTCATTCTCGCCAGAGATCCAGTTGCTCAAGGTGCCCAGCCCGGCGCCATTGAGCGTAATATGTGAGGGCAAGCTCAGTCAGACTCGTCAAGAGCATGGCATCGCTTTCGAGCAGTTTTCTTACGGGCAAACGGCCTTGGCGGCGCACTTGGACTGCGAGCTGCCGCATGAAAATACCGCTTGGCAATGGATGCAGTTAGGCCAAGTGTGCGCCCTGCTGCCGCGTGCGCCGGGCATGTCGCAAGCGGGGAACTCCGTGGCCTTGGTGTGGTCAGTCAGCCATGAACGCGCGACGCACTTGCTTGCCCTTGAGCCTGAAGAATTCTCGCGAGAGCTTCAAGCAGCCACGCAGGCTCGGCTGGGGCAATTGCAAGTGAGTAGTCGTATTGCTGCATGGCCGCTAACTGTGGCGCAAGCCCAGCAATGGTGTGGCGCGTCTGATCAAGGCGCGTGGGTGCTGGTGGGCGATTCTGCGCATGCGGTTCATCCTTTGGCAGGCCAAGGGCTCAATCTTGGCTTGAAAGATACTGAAGAACTGGCGCAGATCCTGACGAATAAACCCTACTTCCGTGGCTTTGGCGATATGCGCTTGCTGCGCAGTTACGAGCGATCTCGCAAGGCGGAGGCCACGCAACTGCGCCTGGCCACCGATGGCTTGCAGCAATTGTTTGCCGCCCGCGACCCCCGCTTGCAGGCGCTGCGGGTATGGGGCATGAATCGCTTTGATGCGGCGCAGCCCCTCAAGCGCTGGGTGATGGCGCAAGCCGCAGGCCAGCATGGCTGACCCGATGAACTAAACTGTGTTGCATGGAAAGAACTAGCTTATGAAGTCACTGAATTTGTCCGCTATCAAAAAAATAGCAATTTGCGCCCTGTTGTTGCCGGCCTTCGCGGTTTTTG
>JBJTSL010000380.1:0-10784 GCA_046076625.1 Allobrachymonas sp. | reverse complement strand
GATCGTGACGTTGAATATGCAACCGCATTCATGCTAGACGTTAAAAGCCGCTTGAATAACCACGTGCAACTCACCACTGACGGGCATAAATCCTATTTGAAAGCCGTGGAAACCGCTTTTGACTGGGAAGTGGATTACGCCCAATTGGTCAAGATGTACGGCAATGCGCCAGATGGTAGCAAAGGTCGTTACAGCCCCGCACAATGCACGGGGGCAAAGAAAGTCAAAATCGCGGGTGAGCCGGACATTGCCAAGGTGAGCACGCCATACGTGGAGCGTCAAAACCTAACCATGCGTATGCATATGCGTCGTTTTACGCGGCTGACTAATGCGTTTTCTAAAAAGATTGAGAATCACCATCACTCGCTTAGCCTCTACTTCATGCATTACAACTTCATTAAAATTCATAAGATTCTGCGCGTAACGCCCGCTATGCAGGCTGGTCTTACTGATCGCCTCTGGGATTTTGAAGATTTGATCGCGCTACTTGCAAAAGACGAACAACCTAAAAAGCGCGGCGCTTATAAAAAACGTGATTCAAGCAATGAAATTTCAAACTGAACCACAACCTAGAATCGCGACGTGCATGCGCAAATGACGGATTTGCTGGCTGGCTCCAAAGCCAAAGTCATTGCCAACACCACCTTCGTCATTGAGCCACAAACCGATCGCGGCCTGCAATACATTCGCAAGATCAAGGAAACGCTGGGCACGCCCGATGCGGCCAACCCTCAAGCCAACATCGAGCAGGCCGGCAAAATCATCGCCGAGGCTGAAACCACACTCGATACCGATGCCAAGCTCGCGGCCAGCATTGCCAAGGCGGGCAATGTGGTCTTACCCTCCATCTTCAAGCTGGGCGAGCCATTAGGCAACCCTGACAAGCCGTTGCCCGAATTTGCGCTCAAAAGCACGGTTGACGAAAACCAAGGCTTCTCGTTTGCCGCAATTTCTGGCCAGCAGCCGATTGAGCTGATTGGCAAATTTGCGGCTGCCGTGGGGCATTTGAACTCTTTGCAAGACCGCAACGATGGCGCGGTGCGGGAAGAGCCCTTGCTGGTCAACTATTACGGCAAGGCCGTGCCCTCCATGGCCTTAATGGTGGCTGCCAAAAGCCTGAACCTCAAAGCCAGCGACATCAAACTCAATCCCGGCGACTCGGTGCAAATTGGCAAGCTCAAGGTCAAAACCGACGATGCCGCCGTGATGCTGCCCCAGTTTTACCGGGGCAGTGGCGACAAACGCGCCTTCCCTATTGACTCTTTCTACGACGTTCTCACAGGCAAAATCCCCGCCAGCAAGTACACCGACAAGATCGTGATCATCGGCGCCACAGCCGTTGGCGTGGGCTCTATTTTCCCCACTCCTGCGGCCAAAGACATGAGCCCTGCCGAGACGATTGCTCATGTGACCTCCAGTATTTTGGGTGAGCACTTCATCGTGCAGCCTTCTTGGGGCGTATGGGTGTCCTTGCTGGCCTTCTTGGTGGTGGCAGCCTATCTGATTGCTCTTCTGCCCCGCTTGTCTGCGGGCATGGGAGCGGGCATCACGGCGGGATTGTTTGTGTTGCTGCTCGGTTTGGAGTTTGGCCTGCTCTCGGGCGCAGCCATGTGGCTTAAATTAGTATTGCCCGCTGTGTTGCTTTTGATTGGTCATTTGGCCTTGACCACCAAGCGCTTCTTGGTCACCGAAGCTGGCAAAGTCAAATCCGACGAAGAATCCGCCGAGACCAACCGCATGATGGGCTTGGCATTGCAAGGACAAGGCCAGCTTGACATGGCCTTTGACCGCTTCCGCCGGGTTCCAGCCTCGCCTGCCTTGCTCGACAACTTGGGCAATCTCGCGCTGGATTTTGAACGTAAGCGCCAATTCAACAAAGCCCAAGCCGTGTACGAACACATGGCCACGCTAGACAAAACACACAAAGGACTGCAAGAAAAACTCAACCGCGCGAAAAACCTGTCGGAAACCGTGATTTTGGGCGGGGGCGGCAGCCACCCCGGCGGCACACTGGTGTTGAACGATGGCAGCGTGGAAAAACCCATGCTGGGCCGCTATCAGGTGGAGAAAGAACTTGGCAAGGGTGCCATGGGTGTGGTCTATCAGGGCAAAGACCCGAAAATTGGCCGCGTGGTGGCTATCAAAACCATGGCACTTTCGCAGGAGTTTGAAGGCGATGAGCTGCAAGACGCCCGTGAGCGCTTCTTCCGTAAAGCCGAGACGGCTGGCCGCTTGCGGCATCCCAACATCGTCACGATCTACGATGCCGGCGAAGAGCACGATCTGGCCTACATCGCCATGGAATTCCTCAAGGGCAAGGATTTGGTGGACTATTCCAAAGACGGTAACCTGCTACCCATGCAGCGCGTGGTTTCCATCGTGGAGCGCGTGGCCAAAGCACTGGCTTATGCGCACCAAAACAGCGTGGTGCACCGCGATATCAAGCCCGCTAACGTGATGTACGAGCACAGCTCGGACACCGTCAAAGTGACCGACTTCGGCATTGCCCGTATCACCGATTCGAGCAAAACCAAAACCGGCCTTGTGCTCGGTACACCGAGTTTCATGAGCCCCGAGCAAATTGCCGGCAAGAAGGTGGATGGCCGTTCGGATTTGTATTCGCTGGGTGTGATGCTGTTCCAGATGCTGGCCGGTGTGCTGCCTTTCAGGGGAGAGTCCATGGCTGAGTTGATGTACAAAATAGCCAACGAGGACGCACCCGATATTCGCATCATTCGCGCCGAGATTCCACAACAACTGGCCGATGTAGTGGCCATGAGCCTGTCCAAACGGCCCGAAACCCGTTACCAAGATGGTGAGCAATTCGCAGCCGATCTGCGAGCCGCCATGGGTCTGCTGGGTGATGCAGGCGCTACCAAGGCGTCCAAGCCCGCCAGCGCCCCCAGCACCGCTGCGGATGAAAAAACTCAGGCCATGATAGCTACGCCAGCGGCCCATTCAGCCGGTGGTGAGGAGAAAACACAGGTTTTCACCCGCACTGACGCGCCCACGCAGCCCGCCGAACTGATGGCAACGGATCGGTTTGCCGCCACACAAAAGTTCAGTCCGCCACCGTCGACCGCTGCCGCGCCCAACCCGCCGGTGCTGGACGACCCTTTTGAAAAAACCATAGTGGCGCGCCCTCCGCGCCCAGAGGGCAGTTAAAACCCGCTCGCCAAACGTATGCCATCGAGTCAAAACGCCTCTGAATCCCGCTATAGTTCGTTGTTCTACCCATGATTTATCAGTTTGCACACAGCACCGATCCCGGTCTTGCCCGAGACAACAACGAGGATTCGCTTGCCATCGATTTGCCCACACAATTGGCCGTGTTGGCCGATGGCATGGGCGGCTACAACGCTGGCGAGGTAGCCAGCGGCATGGCCACGGCCTTCATCAAATCCGAAATGAGCCGCTGGTTGGTGCAGGCCGGACGCAATGCCAATGCCCGCGAAGTGCGCCGCGCCTTGGAAATTTGCGTGGACAACGCCAATCGCTCGATTTTCAATGCCGCGGGCTCCAACCCCCAATATACGGGTATGGGCACCACCTTGGTGGTCGGCGTGTTCCAAGACGAGCGCTTGATGTTGGGCCACATTGGGGATTCGCGCTGCTATCGCCTGCGGGGCGATGAGTTTTCCCAAGTCACCAAAGACCATTCTTTGCTGCAAGAGCAGATTGATGCCGGCCTGATCACACCTGAACAAGCCGCCACGTCGCTCAATAAAAACCTCGTCACCCGCGCCCTGGGCGTGGAAGATGCGGTGCTTTTGGAAACCAATGAGCATCGCACCGAGGTCGGCGATATCTACCTCATGTGCTCCGATGGCCTGTCAGATATGGTGTCAGACGAGGGCATCGCTGATATCATGCGGGGAAACCAAGATCTAGACGCCATGGCCAAGGCCTTGGTGGATGCAGCCAACGCGGGCGGCGGCAGAGACAACATCTCTGTCTTGCTCGCACAGGCCAAAGATGGGCATAGCAAGCGTGGCTTTATGTCGCGCCTGCTGGGCAAATAAGTAAGCTGAGTAAACCAATTGAACAACAGGAGGAGTGGGCCATGCCGAAAATGATCGTGTCGATCGACGGTGTCGTCATCAAAGAAGTCCAACTGACCAAGGACCGCACGACCTTGGGTCGCCGTCCCTACAACGACATCGTGATTGACAACCTCGCAGTCAGTGGCGAACACGCCGTCATTCAGTTGGCCGGCAATGATGTTAGCTTGGAAGACCTCAACAGCACGAATGGCACTTACATCAACGGCAAGGCCGTGAAAAAGCAACAACTGGCCAACAACGACACGATTGAAATTGGCAAGTACAAGATCAAATATGTCAATGAGCAGCAAGAGGAAGGCTTCGAGCGCACGATGGTGATCAAGGCTGGCGCAGCAGGCTTGGGCGCTCCTGCCCCTGTCGCTGCAGCCGCTGCACCTGTCGCCCCGGTCGCGGCCAATGCCGCCATCAAAGTGCTCTCCGGCGCTGCCGCTGGCCGCGAAGTGCCTCTGGTGAAAGTGGTGACGACGATTGGCAAACCCGGTGTCGCGGTGGCTGCCATCACCAAACGGCCACATGGCTTTGTAGTCGCCCACGTGGAAGGCTCGAACAAACCCACGCTCAACGGCTCTCCCATTGGCGCAGAGCCCGTTACTCTCAAAGACGGCGATGTGCTTGAATTGGCGGGCACCCAAATGCAGTTTGCCCACGGCTAAAGCCGCGGCTAGTTTGCGCCAGTATTGCGCTTGATCCATCCAGCGACCCACCAGCATTGAGTCGGCGGCATGGATAAACTGATCAAACACTGGCCGCGCATTGCGGTGACCCTCATTCCGCTGGTGGTGGCGCTGCTACATACCGCCAACATCCTGCCGTTGGGCGTGCTCCAGAGGCTTGATGACATCATCTACGACACTCGCCTGCGCGCCACCATGCCTAAGACGATGGATGATCGCATCGTCATCATCGACATCGACGAGAAAAGCTTGGCTGATGTCGGTCGCTGGCCTTGGGGGCGCAACAAGATGGCGGATTTGGTCAATGAGTTGTTTGACCAACAAAAGGTGGCGATTCTTGGTTTTGACGTGTTGTTTGCCGAGGCAGACGAAAGCTCAGGCCTGAAGCGTCTGCGCCAATTGGCTGGCAATGAGATGAAAGACCAAGCGGGCTTTGTCGAGCGCTTGGGCCAAATGGAGGCCAGCCTCGATTACGACTCGCTCTTTGCAAAATCATTAGAAAAGCGCGCAGCAGTGCTGGGTTACTACATGACCAGTGACCGCGATGGCCGCACCAATGGCGTATTGCCCGCTCCGATCATGCAAAAGAGCGCCTTGATGGGCCGCCCCATTAAGTTCACCACATGGAGTGGCTATGGGGCCAACATTGCACCTTTGACCAAAGCCGCACCAATGGCAGGTTTTTTCAACTCCATCACCGACGGTGATGGCGTGGTGCGGTCCATCCCATTGGTGGCTGAATACAAAGGCCAATACTACGAATCGCTGGCATTGGCGATGTTTCGCGTCCTCACTGGCCTGCCCACGGTTGAGCCGGGATTCCCGCAGGAGCGCTTCCTGTCACGGAATTACCAAGGCTTAGAGAGTATTTTGCTCAAGCAAGACGGCAAGAGATTGGCTATTCCCGTGGATGACCGCGTGGCTGCGTTGGTACCATTTCGCGGACCCGGCAATGTGGCCGGCGGCTCGTTCAAATACATTTCCGCCTCAGATGTCCTCGCCAAAAAAGTGCCTCCCGGGGCGTTGAGCGGCAAGATCGTGTTGCTCGGCACGACAGCTCCGGGCTTGCTGGACCTTCGCGTCACGCCTGTGGGCGAAACCTATCCTGGCGTAGAAGTGCATGCCAATGTGATCTCGGGCTTGCTGGATGGCCGTATTTATGTAAAACCAGATTACGCGGTGGGCTATGAGGTCTTGCTGTTGGTGTTCGCCGGTTTGCTGCTGGCTTTTGCCCTACCGCTGCTAAGTGCTCCCAAAGCCGTGGGTTTAAGCGTGGCGGTGATTGCGGGCTTGGTCGGCTTGAATTTCTGGTTGTATTTGGGTGCTGGTTTGGTATTGCCGTTAGCCACTGCACTGGTGATGGCTCTTACGGCTTTTGCGCTGAACATGAGCTACGGCTATTTCGTGGAGAGCAAATCCAAGCGCCAGATTGCCAACCTTTTTGGTACCTATGTACCGCCCGAGTTGGTCGATGAGATGGTGAAAGACCCCGACAGCTACAACATGAAAGCTGCGAGCAAAGAACTCACCGTGATGTTTTGCGACATGCGCGGCTTCACCAAGATGAGCGAAACCATGGAGCCCACGCAATTGCAGGGGCTACTCAACGATGTGTTTTCTCGCCTGACCAATGTGATCCGCAACAACCGAGGCACGATCGACAAGTACATGGGCGACTGCGTGATGGCCTTTTGGGGTGCGCCAGTCGATTCACCCGAGCATGCGTCACTCGCCGTGAAAACAGCGATGGAGATGGCCGGCGAGGTACGCAAGATCAACGAAGAGCACCGCAGCAAAGGCATGCCAGAAATTGGTGTCGGCATTGGTCTGAACACCGGCATGATGTGTGTGGGCGACATGGGCTCATCCATCCGCAAGAGCTACACTGTGATTGGCGACTCGGTCAACCTCGGATCACGCTTGGAAGGCCTGTCTAAAACCTATGGCGTGGATATTGTGGTCAGCGAGTCCACCAAAAAGCTGGCTTCCGAGTTTGCCTGGCAAGAACTGGACAAAGTGCGCGTGAAAGGCAAAGACCAAGCCGTGGCGATTTTCTGGCCGCTTGCGCCGTTGGATCGTTTGCCCAAAGAATTAGCCGACGAACTCAAGCTCTGGACGGCCTTCCTCAAATCCTATCGTGCGCAAGATTGGGATCAATGCGATTTGCAAATGCTCAATCTGGAGCGCACGATATCCTCCAATGCGGGCAAATCTGCCAAAAAGTACCTTTACCAACTGTATTCTGAGCGTGTAGCCTCTATGCGGTTGCTGCCCTTCGATCCTTCGTGGGACGGCGCAACCAATTTTGAGACGAAATAAGGGAGCTGCGCCTCATGAAAATCAGGGTTTTGGGATGCTCAGGCGCAATTGCCAAAGATTGCCGCACGACCTCGTTCCTTGTGGACGAGGACTTGTTGGTCGATGCAGGCACGGGCGTGGGCGATCTCACCTTGGTTGAGATGGCTGCCGTCAACGATGTGCTCATCACGCACTCGCACTTGGACCATATCGCCAATCTGCCTTTGATGATTGACTCCGTGGCCTCCATGCGCACACAGGCGTTGCGCGTACATGCGCTGCCTGAGACGATTGCCGCTCTGCGGCAATACATTTTTAATAGCCACATCTGGCCCGATTTCACACAAATCCCCAGCGCTGAAAAACCTTTTCTTAGCTTCCATCCCTTGCAAGCCGGCGCACGCTTGCGCATTGCCAACAAAATGGTCGAAGCGTTACCGGCTGTGCATACTGTGCCAGCAGTCGGTTATGCGATCACCGCTGGTGCGGGCTGCTGGGTGTTTTCTGGCGACACCGAACGCAATCCGGCATTCTGGAAGCGTATCAACCAAATGAATGTGGCCATGCTGGTGATTGAGACCGCGTTTTCCAACCGCGAAAAGCAGCTGGCCAAGCTCAGCCTGCACTTGTCGCCCAATGTGCTCGCGCAAGAGCTTGACCAGATCGATAAAAACAAGCATTTCCCGATTTACATCACGCACACCAAGCCCGCCGAGACGGAGCAAATCATGGAGGAAATCCAGCGCTTTGACCAAACCCAACCGTTTGGCCCGAACGTCACGCACGATATCCGCTGGCTGCGCGCCGGTCAGGAGCTCACCGTATGAATGCAGTTCTCAAGCCCGTGCCAGCCGGCACTTCTGCTGCCGAAAAAGCGTTTTTCGATTCGCAGATGTTGCCACCCGAGAAGCGTGGCATGACCTTTGAAGTGCTTTTTTACCGGCAATTGCAGAAGGTCACCACACGCATCCACGAAACAGAAAACATCGACCAGCTGATGTTGGATGCCAGCGACGATATTTGCAAGTTGCTCAATGCGGATCGCCTCACTTTGTATGCAGTGAGTGAAGATGGCAGCTCCATCATCTCCAAGATCAAAACCGGGCTGAATGTGGCCAAAGATTTGAAGCTGCCGATCGGCGTGCAAAGCATTGCGGGCTATGTGGCCATGTCCAAACAGCCCGTGAGTATTGCCGATGTGTATGAGGAAGAGGCCCTCAAGCGCATCCATCCTTCACTGTCGTTTCTCAAACAAGTGGATCAGCGCTCGGGCTACCGCACCAAGCAAATGCTGGTGATGCCGATTCTGGACGGCGATCAACTGCACGGCGTCTTGCAAGTGATCAACAGCAAGGCCGATGCACCTTTTGGTGAACTGGAGTTGGAAGGCGCGACGCAGCTGTGCAAAACACTGGCCACCGCGATTCGCCAGCGGGCAGAAAAAGCGCAAAAGCTCGTCGATGATGCGGCGCGCAAAAAAGCCACGAAATACGACGGCCTCGTCAAAGATGGGGTGATGACAGCCGAGCAGCTCAAAGATTGCGTGGCACAGGCGCGTGAACAAGCCAAATCGGTGGAGCACCTGCTCATGGCCGAGTTTGGTATTCGTCCAGCGCAAATCGGCCCGTCACTGGCCAAATTTTTTGGCGTGGACTACGAAGCCTTCAAGGGCGGTCGTATCCGCTCCGAGATGCTGCACGCGCCGCTCAAGCTGGATTTTGTGCATTCGCAAGGATGGATTCCATTGGAAGACACGCCCGAGGGCCTGGTGGTGATGTGCCTGGATTCCGAAGCCGTGCGCGGCTCGCGCATCGTGCAGCAGATTTTCCCGCGCTTGTCCAAATTCAAATATGTGGTAACCACGCAGACCGAGTTTGAAGAAACCATTGTTCAGTTCTTTGGTGCGGGTGCGGATGGGGGTTCGATTGACGATCTGCTGGCAGATCTCAACTCGCCGCTGGATGAAGATGCCGACGAATCTGCCTTGGAATCCGCCGCCGCAGACAACGAGCTGGTTAAATTTGTCAACAAGGTCATCATTGATGCCTACAACCAGCGCGTCTCAGACATTCATATCGAACCAATGCCCGGTAAAGAAAAAACCGGTATTCGCTTTCGCATTGACGGCAGCCTGATGCCCTACATTGAAGTGCCAGCCAGCTTCCGCTCGGCACTGGTCACGCGCCTCAAAATCATGTGCGACTTGGATATTTCCGAGAAGCGCAAGCCGCAAGACGGCAAAATCAAGTTCAAGAAGTATGGTCCCATCGACATTGAGCTGCGTGTTGCCACCATTCCGTCTGCTGGCGGTGTCGAAGATGTGGTGATGCGTATTTTGGCTTCGGGCGAGCCGATTCCCATGGACAAACTTGGCCTCACGCCGCACAACCGCGAGCGCTTAGAAGCCACCGTCTCGAAGCCCTACGGCTTGTTCTACGTCTGCGGGCCCACAGGCTCGGGCAAAACCACCACGCTGCACTCCGTCCTGAAATTCCTCAACAAATCCGACACGAAGATCTGGACCGCCGAAGACCCGGTGGAGATCACGCAAAAAGGCTTGCGCCAAGTGCAGGTCAATAAAAAAGCGGGCATTGATTTCGCGCTCGTGATGAGAGCATTTCTTCGTGCCGACCCCGATATCATCATGGTCGGCGAATCACGCGACAAAGAAACCGTGAGCATGGGCGTGGAAGCCTCGCTCACCGGCCACTTGGTGTTTTCTACACTGCACACCAATAGCGCACCGGAGTCCATCATCCGTTTGCTCGACATGGGCATGGACCCGTTCAACTTTGCTGATGCTCTTCTTGGCATTCTGGC
Source organism: Allobrachymonas sp. (assembly GCA_046076625.1). Lineage (GTDB taxonomy): Bacteria > Pseudomonadota > Gammaproteobacteria > Burkholderiales > Burkholderiaceae_C > JANMDU01. The sequence goes on along the minus strand of JBJTSL010000380.1, from coordinate 928 downwards.
GCAGCGCTTGGCAAAGAAACTCTGCGATTGCAAGGAAGAATACGAGCCCGACGCGAAAGAAATCAAGGCCTTTATCAAAGAATACGCGGAGGATTTGCAGCACACGGCAGCGTGGGTGAAAGACCCAGGCGGCGCACAGCAAGAGCTGCTGCAAAGCTGGATCGACAACTATGGCAAAGACGGCAGCCTGCGCTTTTACCGCAGTGTGGGCTGCGACAAGAGCAACAAAACCGGCTACAAAGGCCGAATTGGATTGCATGAATTGCTGATTGGCGATGACACCGTGAAGAAGCTCATCCAAATAGGTCTGCACCGTGATGTCGAGCTTTTGCCGTGTCATGGCTGCGCCAATCAGCCAGCGGCCGATGATGAAAACGGCGATTGCGCCCAAAACTTTCAGGCCAAAGGCCACAAGAATGGGCTGAGCTTGGTCAATCCAAGACGTGACTTTTTGGGCATCCATGAGCATTTCTCCGAGCATAATGACCGCGCAGCATAGTCCCGAATGTGGGCAAACGTCAATTCACTAACAGCAACAAGTCCGCAGAATGAGATTTGCTGCACACTCACGAGGCTGCGCGGCGACATTTTTTCAGGAGACCATCATGAACGCACCCCTTCCCACTCATCTGCTTCCCCAAATCCGCCAACGCGAGATTCCTGTAGCTTTTCTTGACGCACTGAAAGCGCGGTTTGGCGCGAATTGCTCCACGGCGCAGGTGATCCGCGAGCAGCATGGGCGCGATGAGAGCGCGTTCACCACCGTACCGCCACCCGCAGCCGTGGTGTTTGCGGAGAATACGCAGGATGTGAGCGATGCCGTCAAGCTCTGTGCGCAATACAAAGTGCCGGTGATTCCGTTTGGCGTGGGCTCGTCGCTGGAGGGGCATTTACTGGCGGTGGAAGGTGGCATCAGCATTGATGTGAG
>JBJTSL010000379.1:0-3993 GCA_046076625.1 Allobrachymonas sp. | reverse complement strand
ATGAGCAAAGCAATCGTGTCCACGCGCTCAGAAAGAATCGAAGCGGCTTTGCGCATGACGCGCTGGCGCTCGGCCACGGGCGTGTTGCGCCAGACTTCAAAGCCTTTGGCTGCGGAGTCGAGTGCGGCATCCATCTCGGCTTGGCCAGCGTGGGCGACGCGGCCAATCTCTGTGCCAGTCGCGGGGTTGACCACAGGAATGTTCTTCTTGCTGGCTGCTTCGCGCCATTCGTTGTTGATCAGTAGTTGGGTGTCTTGGTAGCTCATGGGGTCTCTCGTTGGTTTGCGAATAACGCTAGATTATCTCTCGTAAGATCAAACGATGCAGGCCGATTCATACACATCAGTTCCATCCGTTTCGGCATGGCTGCAAGAGCGGCATGGCAAGCCGTTTGCGTTTCAGCAAGAGGCGTGGCGGCAGATTGCCCTAGGCTGCAGTGGCTTGCTGCATGCCAGCACCGGCTCGGGCAAAACCTATGCCGTGTGGCTGGGCATCCTGCAAGCTTTGCTCGATGTTTTGCCACGCCACAAAGCCGCACCGGTTTCCGTGATCTGGCTCACGCCCATGCGTGCGCTGGCCGCAGACACGGCGCGGGCCTTGCAAGCGCCGCTGCGTGACCTTGCACCTGCGTGGACGCTGGGCCTGCGCACAGGCGATACAGCCGCCGGCGAGCGCGCCAAGCAAGACCGGCGCTTACCCACGCTGCTGATCACCACCCCCGAATCGCTGTCTTTGTTGATTGCGCGAGAAAAATGCCGCGAAGAGCTGGCCAGTGTGCGCTTCGTGGTGGCCGATGAATGGCATGAGCTGCTGGGCAACAAGCGCGGTGTGCAAACGCAGCTGGCCTTGGCGCGGCTGCGCAATTTCAGCCCGCATCTGGTAACTTGGGGCTTAAGCGCAACGCTATCAAATTTAGAGCACTCTGCGCAGGTTCTATGCCGGCAAACTGCTCAAAAAGCTTCAAAAATTGCCTTGCAACCTGTCTTGGTGCAAGGAAAAGTGGACAAGACGTTGCGCATCGACACTTTGATTCCAGCCGAGCCGGGCCGCTATTCATGGGCAGGCCATCTGGGGGCAAGCATGCTCGAACCCGTGGTGCGGGAAATTGCGCAATCGGGCACCTCGCTGGTGTTTACCAACACGCGCTCGCAAGCGGAGATTTGGTACCAGCTCATCTTGGAAGCTAAGCCCGAATGGGCCGGGCAAATCGCCTTGCACCACGGCAGCTTGGACAAGGCCGTGCGCGATTGGGTGGAACAGGGCTTGAAAGCCGGGCAGCTCAAAGCCGTGGTGGCGACCTCCTCGCTCGATCTGGGCGTGGATTTTTTGCCGGTGGAGCGCGTGCTGCAAATTGGCTCTGCCAAAGGCGTGGCGCGATTGATTCAACGCGCAGGCCGCAGCGGCCACGCGCCGGGGCGCGAGAGCCGCATCACACTTGTGCCGACCAACACGCTGGAGTTGATCGAAGGCGCGGCGGCACGGCGTGCAGCGTTGGCGGGGCTCATTGAATCGCGGCAAAGTCCGACGAAGCCGCTGGATGTATTGGTGCAGCATCTCGTGACGGTGGCGCTTGGGGGCGGCTTTGAGGCGCAGGCCTTGTATGAGGAATTGCTGGGCTGCCATGCCTACCGCGATCTCACGCGCGAGGAGTTTGGCTGGGCGCTGGTCTTTTGCGAGCGCGGCGGCGATTCGCTGAATGCCTATCCTGACTACCACCGCATCCAAAAGAATGAGCAGGGCATCTACCGCGTGCCTGACCGCGCCATCGCAAGACGCCATCGTCTCTCGATGGGTACGATTGTGAGCGACGGCGCTGTGCAGGTGAAGTACATGAATGGGCAGCGCATTGGCACGATTGAGGAGAGCTTCATCGCACGCCTGAAAAAAGGCGATTGCTTCACCTTCGCTGGGCGAATTCTGGAATTCATTCGCGTGCAAGACATGGCGGCGTTTGTGAAGCGCGCCGAGAAAAACAAAGGCACAGTGCCAAGCTGGCAAGGGGGCAAGATGCCGCTGTCTACCGAGATGGCGCACCAAGTGGTGCAGCTTCTGGCCGAAGCGGCGCAAGGCCGCTATGTAGAGCCGGAGCTGCAAGCGGCGCAGCCGATGCTAGAGACGCAAAAGCGCCTGTCCCAGTTGCCGACGCCCGATTCGCTGCTGGTAGAAAGCTATCAGAGCAAAGAAGGTTTTCATCTCTACCTCTATCCGTTTGCAGGCCGCAATGTCCATCTGGGTTTGGCCAGCCTGATCGGGCATCGCCTGTCAGCGCAAACGCCGCAAACTTTCAGCTATGCGGTCAACGACTACGGCTTTGAGCTGCTCAGTGCCAAGCCAATTGACCTGCAAGCCTTGAACAACCGCAGCCTGCTGGCCAGCGAGAATCTGCTGCGCGATGTGCTGGCCTCGCTCAACAGCTCCGAGCTGGCGCAGCGACGCTTTCGAGAAATCGCACGGATTGCGGGATTGATCTTTACCGGCTATCCCGGTGCAGCCAAAAGCACCAAGCAATTGCAAGCCTCCAGCAGTTTGTTTTTTGAGGTGTTCAAAAAATACGATGCGGGTAATTTGCTCCTCACCCAGGCGCAGCAAGAAGTGCTGTCGCAGGAGCTGAATATCGTCGAGCTGAGCCACAGCTTATCGACCCTGGCCCAGCGCCGTTTGCAGTTCGTGAGCTTGCAGCGTCCCAGCCCTTTGAGCCTGCCGCTGATGGTGGAACGCCTGCGCGAAAAAATGAGCAATGAGCAGCTCAGTGATCGGCTTGATCGCATGTTGCAAGACGCAGAAAAGCTGTAACGCAGCGCGAACCACTTTTACACCCGCGAAGAAGCTTGTAACGCAAGGCGCGGCTAAGGTTCAGGGATGCTGAATGTTGCTGAATATCTGTCCCTTGTGGTGCTGCATGCGCAGCAGTTGCTACTGCAGTGGCAAGGCTTGGCCATGCCTTGGCTCGCGCAGATGCCGCAGGCCGTGTGGTTGGGGGCGGCACTGTGGCTCGCGGTGGTGCTGGCAGACCGTGTGCAGCAATGGGGTGGGCAGCGCAGCACGGCGTATTGGTGGTGTGGCGCGGCGCTGGCAATCGTGGCATTTTTTGCAAACTATCCGCTACTCGTGGCTTTACCGGGCTCGCTAGAGCACGAACTGCCTGTGCAATGGCTGTTTGATGTGGCGCTGGGCTGGGTGGTATTCACGCTGGGCCAGCGCATGGATCTGCGCTGGCTGCTGCGCAACAAGGCGCTGAGTTTGACTGCTGTCTTGGAGTTTGCGTTCACCGCGTTTTCGATGACTTACTTGCTCATTGCATTGGGCATCCCTTGGTTGGCGGCGAGTGCCGCCGGGATTTTGGCGGCACACAGCTCGCCCGTGGTGCTGGCCAGCCTGATGCATGAATGGCAGCCCGATGGACAGGTGAGCGCGCGCGCCTTGCACTTGGGCGGCCTCAATACCTTGCTGGCTGCGCTGTGCTTGCCCATGCTGCTGGCCTGGGGGGAGGCTTGGCAGCAGGGCGCTGGGCAGGGCATGTCTGCCGCGAGCGGCCAACTCTGGCGCAGCTTGCCGATTTTTCAGCGCAGCGGCTGGGAGCTGGCTCAGCCGCTTGTGTTGCTGCTGCTCAGTTTGGCTGTGGGCGCGGTTTTGGGGCGCTTGCTGGCGCGTTCGCCGAGGCGGGCACCTCATCGTGTCGGTGGCTCTTTTGTGATGGGCTCGGGCTTTGCATCTGGGCGGCTGGGGGTTTCCAGCGAGAGTTTGGTGTGGGTGGCTGCGGTGTGCATGTGCGCCGGTTTGGCACAGTGGTGGGGTGCGCCAGCGTGGGCAGCATGCTTGACTTTGGGGCTGACCCTGCACACGCATCGTCGCCAGGCGCGCACGAATGCCGGCTTAGAGCCTGGCGTGCAGGCCGGGCTCACGGCGCTGGCGCAATTGCTCTTGTTCGGACTGTCGGCTGTGTTGCTGGTAAGTATGCTGTTGCGTGCATTGAGCGGTGTACAGCAAGTGGAG
>JBJTSL010000378.1:0-4592 GCA_046076625.1 Allobrachymonas sp. | reverse complement strand
TATTCGTGATCACCACTTCATCCAGCGCCGTGCCTTTGGCGATGCGGTCAATCGCCGGGCCGCTGAAGACGGGGTGGGTGCAATAGGCATAGACTTTTTTCGCGCCGCGCTCTTTGAGCACTTCGGCGGCTTTGACCAGCGTGCCAGCAGTGTCAATCATGTCGTCCATGATCACGCAGTTGCGGCCTTCGATTTCGCCGATGACGTGCATCACTTCGCTCACGTTCGCTTTGGGGCGGCGCTTGTCGATGATGGCCAAATCACAACCGAGCTGCTTGGCCAGAGCGCGGGCACGCACCACGCCGCCCACATCGGGCGAAACGACAATCAAGTCCTCGTAGTTCTTGTTGCGCAGATCGCCCAAGAGTGTGGGCGAGGCATAGATGTTATCTACGGGGATATCAAAAAAGCCTTGGATTTGATCGGCATGCAAATCCATGGTGAGCACACGCGAGACACCCACGGTTTGCAACAAATTGGCGACCACCTTGGCGCTGATCGGCACGCGGCTGGAGCGTGGGCGGCGGTCTTGGCGGGCATAGCCAAAATACGGAATCACGGCGCTGATGCGCTCTGCCGATGCACGCTTGAGCGCATCGACCATGATCAGCAATTCCATCAGATTTTCATTGGTAGGCGCGCAGGTCGATTGCACGATGAACACATCGCGTGCCCGCACGTTTTCCGTGATCTCGACGGTGACTTCACCATCAGAGAAACGACTCACCGTTGCGCCACCGAGCTTGATGCCCAGATGCGCGGCAATCTCCTGTGCCATCACAGGATTGGCATTGCCGGTAAATACCATGAAATCGGAGGAGGGCTGGGTCATGTCAGTGGCGGTGTGGAAGACCGTGTGAATTTTGAAGGTGACTCTTGAACTCAAGCCACAAGACCAACAGAAAAATTTGGCAGGGGAAGAAGGATTCGAACCTTCGCATGTCGGAATCAAAATCCGATGCCTTAACCAACTTGGCGACTCCCCTACACCGGACTGCCTGACAGGCCGCCCAAAACTGGTTGCTCCACGAATGAGGCCACCGGAAATGTAGTATTTGCTAATCGGGCAGACGCTCTAACAAGGGGTGAGCATCCAAAGATTTGCAAATCTTTTGCTGCCAGTGATCAATGATTGCGCTCGTATCAGGTTGGAATCCAACGGGACAAGGCGCAAAAACCGCACTGCCAGAGCCTGTCATGCGGGGCGTTAAACCCTGCTTTTCCAGCACAGCAAGGGCTTGACGCACTTGCGGCTCGATCAGCTCGCCGACTGCTTGGAGATCGTTACAACCGAAGTTGTAAGGATTTTCAGCAAAGACCAAAATTATAGCATGGGGAGTGTCGCGCTTGAGAGCCGGGTGACCAAAAATTGCGGGGGTTGGCAGGCCGTTTTCTGGCTTGATGACAAGAAAATGCTGATTGGGATCAAGCATGCCATGTGGCAAAGGCTGGATTTTCTCGCCGATACCGCTGACCCATGCGTTTCTTCCAAGCAGGAAGAAGGGCACATCAGCTCCCAACGAGAGGCCAATTTGCTCCAATGTGGAGCGCGGAAGGTTCAAGCCCCACAGGCGATTGAGGCCGAGCAGGCAGGTGGCTGCATCCGAGGAGCCGCCGCCCATACCGGCTTGTGCGGGGATGCGTTTTTCGAGTTGAATATGTGCGCCCCATTTGCAGCCGGTGTGTGTTGTAGTGCACGGGCGGCTCGGGTGCACAGGTCATCAGCGGGCAGTTCTGCGGCGAGATTGAGCATGTCTTCACGCGAGATCTGACCATCATCACGCACTCTCAGGTGAATCGTGTCTTGCCAATCAATGAGCTGGAAAACAGATTCGATCAAATGATACCCATCAGCGCGGCGGCCTGTGATGTGCAAGAACAGGTTGAGCTTGGCCGGCGCGGGCAGATTAAGGAGCTCGTTCATGGCTGATCCAAGACAATGCGAAGCGTGGCGGCTTGGGGCGCGGCGCGGCGGGCGGTGATGCGGCCTTCGGCGTGGTGCGAGAGATCGACGTGCCAATGGGCGTCAGTCGCGGTTGCCGTTTGCCCGCTCAGCCAAGCGAACAATTGCTCGGCGGTGATGGAAGCGCCTAGGCTCTGCGCCAACAATTCATTGACCGAGTTGAATGGGCGGATTTGTTGGCCTTGGACGAACACGGCCAAGCCTGGTTGCCAAAAAAAGCTCGCCACCACTTGGCCCAACGGAGACAGCAATTGCATTTCACCTTCTTGCGGCAGGCCACGCAGATTGAATGCGCCAGAAAAGGAGGAGGCTGAGCCGGGTGCTGCATTGTCCAGCACCAAGCTGATGCGACCCGAGTAACGCAGAGGTTCGGCAGGTGCTGGAGCTGCGTTTTTTGACGAAAAACCACTGTTCGCCGGCGTATTAATTGCGCAGGATGCTATCAAAAATGGAGCGGACAAACCCGTCAACAGCAAGCTTCTGCGCTGGCTCGCGGCTGCTCGAAGCTTGTTCACAGCCGTACACGCAGCCTGCGAATCGTCTCTTGCAGCACTTCGTCTTCTTTGTCCAGCAGCAGGCATTCTTTGAGAATGGCGGTGGCGCGGTCGCGCTGGCCAGTCACCCAGAGCACCTCGGCCAGATGCGCACCGATTTCGGCATTGGGGAAGGCTTTATAGGCGGTTTCCAGCAGGCGGATGGCCTCTTGGACGTTGCCCAGGCGGAACTCGACCCAGCCTAAGCTGTCGGTGATAGCTGGATCGCCGGGAGCGAGTTCCATGGCTTTTTGTAGCAAGGTTTTGGCCTCGGGCAGGCGCACATTGCGGTCAGCCATGGAGTAACCCAAGAAGTTGTACGCGTAGGCGAAATCGGGCTTGATTTCGATGGCGCGGCGCAGGAGGCGCTCCATTTCGCCATGGCGCTTGAGCTTTTCTGCGGCATTGGCTTGCTGGTAGATCAGCTCATGGTCTTGCGGTGCGCGCTCGGCGGCGGCTTGGAGCACCTCGTAGGCGCCGGTGAAATCCTTGGCGTCTTTGAGCAATTGCGCCTCAGCAATTGCCTTGGTGCGGCGGTCGGCCGCGCCTTCCGCACCAGCGCGCTCGGGCAACTTGGCAATCAGGGCGCGGGCCTCGGCCATGCGGCCTTGTTTGGCCAGCAAGGAAGCGCGGCGGTTTTGCGTGCTCACCAGGGCTTGCGGGCTGTCGATTTTGGCGAGCCAACTCTCGGCCAAAGCGAAATCACGGCGCTTTTCGGCGATTTGCGCGAGAGAAAGATAGGCTTGGGTCAAGCCGCGTTGCTTGTCGTCGGAGTTGCGCGTGGGCGTGATGAGTTCAATGTATTTCTTGAGCGAGGCATCGGCCTTGTCGAGCTGGTTTTCTTGCAATTCGAGTGCGCCGAGTGTGCCCCAAGCTTCCGCGAGATTGGGGCGATCGCGGGTGACGCGCTGCACCTGCGCGCTGGCTTCGCCAAAGCGCTGCGCGTCCATCAGGGCGCGGGCATAGCCCAAGCGCAACTCGGGCGTGGCGGCGGCAGTATCAAGGTAGCGGCGCACCAAAGGCTCGGCGTCGGGATGTTTGGGGTCCATGATTTCCAGCGCCAATTGCGCCGCGCCGAGGTTGCCTGCTTCTGCGGCTTGGGCACGGCTGGCGGCTTGCACGGCGCCAGCGGCATCCGCGGCAGCCAAACGCAAGCGGCCAATGGCTGTCCAGCTGGCGGCGGCCGTGGGTGGCGCAGCGGCGGCTTCGGTCAGAGACTGCTCGACCAAGGCGGCCGCTGCCTTTTTGTCGCTGGCGCGGGCATACAAGCGGGGAATTTGTGCAATCGCGCCGTTGCGCTCGATGGACGGCGTGAGTTGGATTTGGGTGCGCAGGGGTTCGGCGGTTTCAGGTAAACGGTTCAGCGCCAAGAGCACTTGCAGCACCTGCCAATTGGCCTCGCGCGATTGCGGCTGGGCGCTCTTCCATGCGCGGGCGGCTTGCAGGGCGGGCTCGCCTGCGCGGGCTTGGATGGCCATGTCTACCGCACGCTGGAAGAGTGATGCGTCGTTGGCTTTGCGGGCGGCATCGAGCATCAGGGAATAGCTGTTGCCCACCGAGCCACCCAAGCCTTGGATGGCGTTGAGCTCGCTGAGCAGCAGTTGGTAAAACAACTCGCCATCCAGCGCGGAATTGGTGAAGGTCGCCGAGGCAGAGGGTGTGGAGGCAGTGGGCTTCGAGGGCGGGGTGCGCGGCTGGGCTTGGAGCGCGGTGGCCAGCAACAGGGCTGCACTGAACAAGACGGGGGGCAAGAATGAACGAAAAGGCATGCATCCATGATAATCGAACGATGTTCCGAGTTCCTGTCGCAGAGTAGAAATGCCTGAATTACCCGAGGTTGAAGTAACGCGGCTTTCTTTTGCCAGCCGCATTGCAGGTGCACGGGTGCGCGAGGTGCATGTGGGCAAACCGCTGCGCTGGCCCTTTGGCGTAGGCCTGAACGGCGGTGCGGGTGAGGCTGTGGCCGCTCTGGAAGGCGCTGTCGTGCAGGGGGTGCGCCGGCGGGGCAAGTATTTGCTCATTGATACCTTGAAAAACACCAAGCCAGGCTTGCTGATCGTGCATTTGGGCATGTCGGGTTCAGTGCGGTTTTCTGC
>JBJTSL010000377.1:0-5515 GCA_046076625.1 Allobrachymonas sp. | reverse complement strand
GGGCGGCGTGAGGTCTTTGATCTCGTAACGCAGGACCTTCACGCCCCAATTCAACGCAGCTTCATCAATCGCGGCAATCACAGAATGGTTGATCGTGGCCCGCTCTTCAAAAGTTTTATCCAGCTCAAGCTTGCCGATCACACTACGCAGCGTAGTTTGTGCAAGTTGAGAAATCGCCATGAGGTAATTGCTGGAGCCATAGCTGGCCAGCTTCGCATCCGTCACTTGGAAATACAAAATGCCGTCAACCTGTAGTTGCGTGTTGTCCCGCGTGATACACACTTGGCTGGGCACGTCGAGCGGAATTTCTTTGAGGCTGTGCTTGTAGGCGATTTTGTCAATGAAGGGCACGACGAAATTCAGGCCGGGCGTGAGTGTGTCGTGGTACTTGCCCAAGCGCTCTCGAATCCACGCATGCTGCTGCGGCACGATGCGCACTGTGCGCGAGATAAAAATCACGGCAAGAACGAGAAGAATGATTGCGATTTCCATGATGAGCCTTCCTAAAAATTCACTGACTTCAACCGCGATTGTGCATTTGGCAGGCTCGAATGGCCCGGCTGATGGACAATCTCCACTAGATTTTTTCCACCACCAGCCGATTGCCGACGACTTCTTTGACACGATGCTGGCCGCTCGAGCGTTCAGCGCCTGGCATAGCGAGCACAGTCCATTGCGCACCCCGGTAGTTCACTTGCGCTGTGCCGTCTGCATTCCAAACATCCACCGTCACTTGCGCACCAATGTCTTGGTTCACATCAGTATTGGCTTGAGCAGGCGCAACGCTTGATCGGCGCTGGCGCATTTTGCTGAAATGCCAGAAGAGCGTGGTCGCCGTGCCGACGGCCGCTGCAATCACGATCTGCGCCGAAAGCCCCAAGCCCAGATGAGCCGCCAACGCGCCCGCCACGCCACCCACGGCCACAGCCAGCAGATAAATCGTGCCCGTGAGCAACTCCGCAATCACCAAAGCTGCCGCGGCAATCCACCAAAATGTTGATGCATCCATCTGCTTGCCCTCCAATGTGTGAGATGCACCACATTTTGAGGCAAAACCATGAAATGCAAGCAAGTTGTCCTAGAAACTCCTTACACTTCGCGGTTTAACACCACAGCTTCGAGCGCACCGCCATGAAATTCCGCTTTCCCGTCGTCATCATTGACGAAGATTTTCGCTCTGAAAACAACTCAGGCATGGGTATCCGCGCCTTGGCCAAGGCGATTGAGGAAGAAGGCTTCGAGGTGCTGGGCGCCACCAGCTATGGCGATCTTTCGCAATTCGCCCAGCAGCAAAGCCGCGCCAGCGCTTTTATTCTGAGCGTGGACGATGATGAATTCACGCCTGGCCCCGATCTTGACCCGGCAGTTTTGAACCTGCGCACCTTCATCCAAGAAGTGCGCCGCAAGAATGCCGATGTGCCCGTGTACATCTATGGCGAAACCAAGACTAGCCGCCACTTGCCCAACGACATCTTGCGCGAGCTTCATGGCTTCCTGCACGCTTTTGAAGACACTCCAGAATTCGTGGCCAAACACATCACGCGCGAAGCCAAAAGCTATCTGGAAGGCATCCAGCCGCCCTTTTTCAAAGCCCTGCTGGATTACGCGGAAGATGGATCCTACTCATGGCATTGCCCAGGCCACTCGGGTGGTGTGGCCTTCCTGAAAAGCCCGATTGGCCAAATGTTTCACCAATTCTTCGGTGAAAACATGCTGCGCGCTGACGTATGCAATGCGGTAGAGGAACTCGGTCAACTGCTCGACCATGATGGTGCGATTGGCGAATCAGAGAAAAATGCCGCGCGCATCTTCAATGCCGATCATTGCTTCTTCGTGACCAACGGCACAAGCACTTCCAACAAAATGGTATGGCATCACACCGTCGCGCCCGGCGATGTAGTGGTGGTAGATCGCAATTGCCACAAGTCGATCTTGCATGCGATTGTGATGACGGGAGCGATTCCCGTGTTCCTCAAACCCACGCGCAATCATTTCGGCATCATCGGCCCGATTCCCAAAGAAGAGTTTGAGCCGGCCAGTATCATGGCTAAGATCAAGGCCAACCCGCTGCTCAAAGGCGTGGATGCAACCACCATCAAGCCGCGTGTGCTCACTCTGACGCAGAGCACCTATGACGGCGTGCTCTACAACACCGAGATGATCAAAGCACAGCTCGATGGCTATTTGGAGAATTTGCACTTCGATGAAGCTTGGCTGCCGCATGCAGCCTTTCATCCTTTCTACGGCCCGTATCACGCCATGGGTAAAAAGCGCGCTCGCCCGAAAGAGGCGGTGGTGTATGCCACGCAGTCCACGCACAAGCTGCTTGCAGGCATCAGCCAAGCCAGCCATGTGCTGGTGCAAGACGCGCAAAACCGTAAGCTTGATCGCGCTTTGTTCAACGAAGCGTATTTGATGCACACCTCCACCAGCCCGCAGTACAGCATCATTGCAAGCTGCGACGTGGCAGCAGCCATGATGGAGCCGCCCGGCGGCACAGCGCTGGTCGAGGAGAGCATCGCCGAAGCACTGGATTTCCGACGCGCCATGCGTAAGGTGGATGAGGAATACGGCAAGGATTGGTGGTTCAAAGTTTGGGGACCTGAGAAGCTGGTAGAAGATGGTGTGGGCAAAGCCGATGATTGGATCATCAAAGGCGAATCACGCACCACCAAGAATGGCGAGCATGTCGCGCGCAATTGGCATGGCTTCGGCAACTTGGCCGAAGGCTTCAACATGCTTGATCCGATCAAGTCAACCATTGTCACGCCCGGCATGGATCTGAATGGCAAGTTTGCCAAGACCGGCATTCCCGCCAGCATCGTGAGCAAATTTCTCGCTGAGCATGGTGTGATCATCGAGAAGACGGGTCTGTACAGCTTCTTCATCATGTTCACCATCGGTATCACCAAAGGCCGCTGGAACACCTTGCTCGCCGCATTGCAACAGTTCAAAGACGATTACGACCGCAACCAACCGATGTGGCGCATCTTGCCCGAGTTTTGCCAAAAACACCCGCATTACGAGAAAATGGGGCTCAAAGACCTGTGCCAGCATGTACACGAGATGTACGCCAAATACGACATTGCCCGGCTGACCACCGAGATGTACCTGAGCGATTTGCAGCCTGCGATGACCCCTCCGATGCCTACGCGCACATCGCTCGTCGCAGAACCGCACGCGTAGAAATCGACGACCTAGAAGGCCGCATCACCGTGGGTCTCGTCACACCCTACCCGCCCGGTATTCCCTTGCTGATCCCTGGCGAAGTATTTAACAAACGCATCGTCGATTACCTCAAATTCAACAGAGAATTCGCCAAGGAATGCCCCGGCTTTGAAACCGATATCCACGGCTTGGTGGAGGAGGTTGGCAAAGACGGCGTGCGCCGATATTTTGCGGATTGTGTGGCGTGAGTGGTACCCAATAGTTGAACACCATCACGATTTACACCGACGGCGCGTGCAAAGGCAACCCTGGCCCGGGAGGCTGGGGCGTGTTGCTCAAATCGGGCGCCACAGAAAAAGAGCTGTTCGGCGGAGAAAAAGAAACAACCAACAACCGCATGGAGATGATGGCGGTGATTCAAGCCCTGAACGCTTTGAAGCGGCCTTGCAAAGTGCTGCTGCATCTGGACAGCAAATACGTGCTGCAAGGGATCACTGAATGGCTGCCGGGCTGGAAGGCCAAGGGCTGGAAAACGGCTTCCAAACAGCCTGTAAAAAATGTGGATTTATGGCAAGAGCTCGATGCACTCGTGCACACCGCCGGCCATGAGATTGAATGGCGTTGGGTGAAAGGGCATGCGGGCGATCCGGGCAATGAGCGTGCGGATGCGCTGGCGAATCAGGGTGTGCCTCACTGATACTCTTAAAATAATAGCACTCTGCGCAAATTTCATGCCGGGCGTTGGCCAATTTCGCTTAAAAAGATATTCCAGGAATCAACCCGAAATGTACGTCTGCAAATGCGAAATCGTTTGCTCATGGTCGGCGATGATGTCGTCCATGATGTCGCGGATGGACAGAAGAGCGAGCACTCTGCCGCCATCCATCACAGGTAGGTGGCGAATCTTGTGTTGACTCATCAGCGCCATGCATTCATTGGTGCGCGCGGTGGAGGGCACAGTGATGACATTGCGTGTCATGATGTCGGCAATCTTGGTTTCGCGCGAATTCTTGCCCTCCAGTGCCACTTTGCGGGTGTAATCGCGCTCTGAGAACACGCCCACCAGCTTGCCTTGCTCAAGCACCACCATCGCGCCAATGCCGTGGCCTGCCAGGAGCTTGAGCCCATCAAACACCATCAAATCGGGCGCGCAGTGAAACAGCGAGCTATCGCGTTTTTTCAGCAGTTCGAGAACAGGTTTCATGGCAACTCCTCGTCAAATTGCATAGGCGTTCCAGTATAAGCAGATCACATGACTTTGTGCGGTCATATTGCAAAACATATGAGGACAATACGTCAAGAACTCTGGGCACACCTCTTGCAATAAGACGCAAATCATCGCAAGATGTCTTTTTGTTCATTCGCCACGCCATGTCTGTCGCCCAAGAAGCCCGTCCCCACATTCGCCTGACCTCCCACGCGGGGGGGCAAGGTGCGCTGCAAATCAACTGGGGCGCAGTCAGCGCTTTGGAGCGAGGCCCCGTACTGGGCACCACGACCAAGCGCGCGCACCGCAATGTCATCGGCACGCACAGCGGCTCATACAGCGTGTATCGGGCGCTGGCCGTAGCTGCTGGGGCGCTCGACCCCAAGCACAAAGCCGATCTCACCAATACTTCGCCCACCGACATCATCGGCCCGCATCCGAGCTGGACGACACCGGGAAAAATCGTCTCGCTCGACCCCTGGGGTGCGGAGATTGGCAAGTATTTTGGCGCACAACTCGAAGCGGGCTATGACATCCGTCCCACGATTGCGGTGACCAAGGCACACGTGATCTTGCCCGAGGTGATGGAGGCGATGCAAAAAGGGCGTTTGAAAGCCGATGGGAAAATTCTCTCGGAAAGTGGCGCAGCCGTTGTCACCAAAGCTGCCGTGGAGCCTGTGTGGCATTTGCCCAGCGTGGCGGCACGCTTTGGCTGCTCCGAAACGGATTTGCGGCGTGTGCTGTTTGAAGAGACGGGCGGAATGTATCCCGAGCTCGTGACACGAAGCGATCTGGAAGTGTTTTTGCCACCGATTGGCGGCCTCACGATTTACATCTTTGGCAACCCGAAAGACTTGGCCAATCCTGCTGTGGAATTGACTGCTCGCGTACACGATGAATGCAATGGCTCGGATGTGTTTGGCTCCGATATTTGCACCTGCCGCCCCTATCTCACGCATGCGATTGAAGAATGCATTGCAGGCGCACAGCGAGGCGGCGTTGGCCTCATCAGCTACTACCGCAAAGAAGGCCGCGCCTTGGGAGAGGTCACCAAATTCCTTGTTTACAACGCTCGCAAGCGCCAAGAGGGCGGCGACACCGCCGACAAATACTTCACCCGCACCGAATGTGTGGCCGGCG
>JBJTSL010000376.1:0-3594 GCA_046076625.1 Allobrachymonas sp. | reverse complement strand
GCGGCGCAGCGTCATCGCATCGCGCAGGGTTTTCAGACCGGGGGCATGCGCCTCCCAGGCATCGTTACCAAAATAGCTGTGCGTGGCGCCTGCGGCCACGATCAAGTGGTCAAACGAAAGCGTATGTTGCCCTGTCTGGCCAGGCTGCACGAAGCTCAGGCTCTTGCCGTGCGCATCTACGCTGCACACATCGCCCAGCAGCGTGGTCACATTGCTTTGCTTGCGAAACAGATGCCGAATCGGCGCAGAAATGCTAGGCGCCGCCAACCCTGCAGTGGCCACTTGGTAAAGCAGCGGTTGAAACAGATGATGATTGGTACGGTCGATCAGCGTGACGCGCACCGGCTTTCCTTTGAACGCCTTGGCAGCCTCCAAGCCTCCGAAGCCGCAGCCGATGATGACGATGTGGGGGTGTCGTTCGTGTAAGTTTTCAGTCATGCCTGCATGATACAGGGTTTACCCTTGGATATCCGCCAACCACAGGAAGGCGTCGTGGCCATACCCAGCCGGCAACATCAGCGCCCGCGCCCGCCCCGACCCCGGTTGCGGTTGCCTGCGCCGCCACCGCCGAAACTGCCTCCGCCAAAGCTGCCGCCACCACCGCCGCGGCGACCACCACCGCCGCCGCCCGAATTGCCATTGCCTTGCTTGCGGAAGCCGTCTTGGGTGATGTAGCCAAAGGAAGTTTTGGTGGGATCAACGCCCGGGGGTGGGCCGTCGTCGTAGTTTCTACGGCCGCCTTGACCATTGTTACCGCCACCCGCGCCAAAGCCTGCACCACCGCCTCGGCGCTTCTTGGCCTGCATGTAGCCACTTTCGTGGCTGATGCCGGCTTGGTTGAAATCGTCTTCGTCGTCGTCACGCGGGGCATCGTTGCCGGTTTGTCCGTCGGCAGGGCGGCGCTCGCCCCGGCGATCGTTGAAGCGGTTTTGACGCGGGGCGTAATCGCCGCTGCGCTCACGGCTCTGGCGCGGGGCGCGCTCGTTGTAGCCCTCTTGCCGTCCATCTTGAGACGTGTCCGCGCCATCGGCTGTGGGCTCTGCGCCGTCTTGGCGATAGCGCTCACCGCTTCGGTCCACACCACGGTCTTGACCGCGCTCTTGGTTACGCCCCCGGCGCACAAACTTGCCTCGGCGTTCACGCGTTTCACCCCGTCGTTCGCCGCTTTCTCCGCTGTCACGCGGCTCGCGAGCTTCGCGCTGATGCGCCTCCACAGCAAAGGCTTCCGCGCCCACTTTGGTCTCTTCCTGCCCTTCGGCATCGACCAAGCTTTGCGTGAGATCGCGGATTTCCTTGTCGTTCAATTCCATGTAAACACTGCGGCGCAAGCCCTTGGGCAGGCCATACGAGCCATAACGGATGCGGATCAAACGGCTCACCGCATGGCCCACCGCTTCAAACAGGCGGCGCACCTCGCGGTTGCGGCCTTCGCCAATCGTCACACGTACCCAGCGGTTGGCGCCTTCGCCGCCGCCATCTTCTATGCTCAAAAACTGTGCGGGGCCGTCTTCCAGCTCAATGCCATCGAGCAGCTTTTGGCGATTCTCAGGCGTCAATTCGCCCAGAATGCGCACCGCATACTCGCGCTTCAAACCAAAGCGAGGATGCATCAAGCGATTGGCCAGCTCGCCAGAGTTGGTAAACAGCAGCAAGCCTTCGGTATTCAGATCGAGGCGGCCGACCGAGAGCCATTTGCCAAACGGCAGGCGCGGCAATCGGCGGAAAACGGTCGGGCGATTTTGCGGATCGTCATAAGTCACAATCTCGCCCGCAGGCTTGTGATAGGCAATCACGCGGGCGCGCGGCTGCTGGATGCGCAATTGCAAGAGCTTGCCTTCAATGCGCACCTCATCGCCCCACTGCACGCGTTGACCCACATGCGCTTTTTGGCCATTCACGGTGATGTGGCCATCAGCGATCATGTCTTCCATTTCAAGACGTGAACCGAGGCCGGCTTGCGCGAGCACTTTATGCAGCTTGGGCGAATCAGGCAGCGGCGGCAGCACGCGTTTGGGCGGCAGGCGGCGCTCACCCTCTTGCTCAGCATCGAACTGACCCGAGACAATTTCAGTGAAATCGCGAGGGACGAAGGCTTCTGCCGTGGCTTCGGGGGTGTCCTCAGCATGCTCTGGCTGCTGATCGCATGGGGAATGTTGAGCTTGCTGCTCGTGGCCTTCTTGGTTGTCGTCGTTTTGATCATCGCCTTCATCGCCTGGATGATCGTCAGCTTGCGCGGCCAACACAGCAGGTGCAGCAGCTTGCACTTCATGTTGAGACGCCGCCAACGCAGCCTCCGCCGCTCGGGCTTCTTCCATTTGCGCCTTCGTACGGCGAACGCGCTTTTTGACTTCGGGCACTGCTGCGCCAGACTCATCTGCGGCCATAGCGGGTGTTTCACCCACGGTTTCATCGGTAACTTTGGGTTTTCTAGGCGCTCTCTTTTTAGGAGCATCCGACGCAGATTCCATGCCGGGAATTGGCGTATTTTGTTCTAAATTCTCAGACATAACAGTTCGTTTTGAGAGAGGCGGTGCGTTTAAGCGGGAGTGGCCGGCACGGGTGCATCCGTGTCGGCTGCTGGTGTTTCTTCAGGGGTTAAAGCGGGAGTTTCGGCGGAAGTTTGGACGGGAGTTTCAATGGGCGCAGCCAGCAAGTCAGGCGCAGCGACGGCGGGTTCATCCGCCGCAGTTTCTGGCGCCAAGCCGACCTCCACGCCGGTGTCCATACCCGGTAAGGGCATCTCCAGCGAAGCCAAGGCACTGATTTGTGCCTGTGGATCCTCAAACGCGGGAAGCTGATCGAGCGATTCCAAGCCCAGGTCGTCCAAAAACTGGCGTGTCGTGGCAAAAAGTGCGGGGCGACCCACGGTTTCGCGGTGGCCAATGGTTTCCACCCAGCCTCGGTCTTCTAGCTGCTTCAAGATCAGGCTGTTGATGGTCACGCCGCGAATATCTTCCATGTCGCCACGCGTGCAGGGCTGGCGATACGCGATGATGGCCAGCGTTTCCAGCGTGGCACGGGTGTATTTAGGTGGTTTTTCGGGGTTCAGCCGATCCAGATAGACGCGCATTTCCGGGCGGCTTTGAAAGCGCCAGCCACTGGCCACCTGCACCAGCTGCACGCCACGCTGCGTCCAGTCGTACTGCAGGTCTTGCAACAAGGTTTTGAGCGTGTCAGCGCCCAGCTCGTCGTTGAAAAGAGTGCGCATCTCAGCCACTTTGAGCGGCTGGCTGGCGCAAATCAAAGCGGTCTCCAAGACGCGCTTTGCATCAGATGTATTCATCTCAGGGGTATTCCCAAAAGAAAACTAAGTGTTCACAAGGCAGCCATCAAGCTGCAACAATTCTCAAAACAAATTCAAGGAGGTCGACGCGAGGCTCTCAACAACTCTCAAAACGATTCGTTGGGCATCTCGCTAGGCACTAAGCCAATCAGCACGCTTCCCGCGCTCTGTCTTCAAGCATTGTAGCTTAAACCAATAGCCTCTCAAGGCACTATTCGAATTGACGAAATCTTACGTTGAATTCTGTCTAATTCGTCCAAACCGCAGTTGAATCGATGTATGCATTGAGAATCAGCGACTACAAGAGTTAT
>JBJTSL010000375.1:0-3375 GCA_046076625.1 Allobrachymonas sp. | reverse complement strand
GTCAACACAGGCGCTTGAGCTGCAGCCTTCGCACTCGGGCGGGCGCTTGCCCTGGCGGCCACAACCCGCTGCGTGCTCGCATCCCAAGCCGAGGTGACTGCGCCCGGCGCTTCCAGCGGTGGGTAATTCGCCGTCGATGCTACAGAAACAGGAGCATTCTGCGCAGCATTCGTGCCGGCAGAAGCAGTATTTTGCGCGGCGGCAGCCAAACCGAACTCACGCAACACCTCAGGGGGCACTTCCAGCAGTGGCACTTTGCCCAGCTTGCGGCCTTCCGACAGAGAGGAGACAAATTCCTGCTCCGTAGGCATCTCGTCGCTCTCTACCTTGGAAAGCTCATCGCCTTTGAAAAACACCGTGAGTTTGCGCAATTGTGGCTCTTGGCCCTGTCGGCGAATCGTGAAGGCGTAATCCCAACGGTCGGCATGGAAGGCGCTGGTCACCAAGGGCGAGCCCAAGATGTCGCGCACCTGAGCGCGCGGCATGCCCACTTGCAGCGCTTCTCTTTGCTCTTTGGACACAAAGTTACCCTGCACCACTTCCACCTTGTAAGGCGTAACCAAACCGCCGATGCGGCTGGTGGCGTTGTTGAAGGTGGAACAGGCGGCCAACGCGGTGCAAGCAGCGGCTAGGAGAGTCAAACGAAAAGCGAAAGGCAGGGGCATGGCAAACGGTCCTCAAGCACGCGCTGATTGTGCGCACCGCAGACGAAAAAGCTTATGATCAAACCATTGTAGCGGCTTAGCTTTCATGGGCTGACCGGCACGCTACTCAAAATCACCATGACCACGCTTGACGAACTGAAAAACACGGGCCTCAAAGCCACCCTGCCACGCCTGAAAATCATGCAGATATTCCAGGCCGGTGAACAGCGGCATATGAGCGCAGAAGATGTGTACCGTGTGTTGCTCAATGAGCGTACCGATATTGGTTTGGCCACGGTGTACCGCGTACTCACCCAATTTGAGCAAGCTGGCCTGCTGCTGCGCAGCAATTTCGAGAGCGGTAAGGCCGTGTATGAATTGAACGAAGGCACGCACCACGACCATTTGGTCTGCCTTGACTGCGGGCGCGTGGAGGAGTTTCACGACCCCGAAATTGAAAAACGCCAAACAGCAGTGGCCAAAGCCAAAGGCTTCGCTTTGGAAGAGCATGCGCTCTCGCTCTATGCGCGCTGCACCAAGACCGCCTGCCCGCATCGGCCTGCCAGCGGTAAATTCGTCTGATTTTGAAGCGTTTTTGGCGCTTTCCCGGCATAGCATCTACGTTGTATGATCATAATTTAATAGCAGTCGATGACCGCTCAGGATATCCCCTCACTCGCCCCACCGCTGCGCCCTGCTGTCTTGCGCCCTGGTGTGAAATTCTTGCTCTCGCACCCCGCGCATTTCATCGCTTTGGGTGCTGGCTCCGGGCTCTCACGCGTCGCGCCCGGCACGGTGGGCACGCTCTGGGCTTGGGCAGCGTTTGCGGTGTTGCAACTGTATGCGACGCCTGCACAAATGGGTTGGATCATCGCTGCCAGCGCGCTGGTGGGCTGGTGGGCTTGCACCGTGGCCGCTGCGCATCTGCGCGTGCTTGACCCTGGCGCGATTGTGTGGGATGAAGTGGTGGCGTTTTGGATTGTGCTCTGGCTCGTGACGCCCGCTGGCTTCATGGCGCAGCTCGCGGCTTTTGCATTGTTTCGCTTTTTTGATGCGGTCAAACCCGGCCCCGTGGCTTGGGCTGACGAGCTGTTTCACGGCTTTGGCTGGAAGGGCGGTTTAGGTATCATGCTTGATGATTTGGTAGCTGCAGCCTGCACGCTGCTGGTGATTGCGCTGTGGCGCTTCTGAGAGAAATTGGGTATGCAGTCACTATCAAAACATGAGCGCACTAAGCAGGATTTATGCCGGCTAGTCGTTGATTTGGCCACTTTTTTACTCGAAAACGATCTACGGCTGACCACGGCGGAAAGCTGTACCGGCGGCCTGATCAGCGCGGCCTGTACTGATTTGGCCGGCTCGTCGGACTGGTTTGAGCGCGGCTTCGTCACGTATTCCAACGCCGCAAAAACCGAGCTGCTGGGCGTGGATGCGGCTTTGATCGAAGCGCACGGCGCAGTGAGCGAGCAGGTCGCCCGCGCCATGGCATTCGGAGCAATCCGGCACAGTGCTGCACAGGTGAGCATCTCTGTCACCGGCATTGCGGGCCCCAGCGGCGGCAGCGCAGCCAAACCCGTGGGCACGGTATGGTTTGGCTTCTCGGTGCAGGGCAGCTTGCTCAGCGAAATGCAGCGCTTTGAGGGTGATCGAGCTTCGGTTCGCTCACAGACAGTGATACATGCATTGCAGAGAGTTTTGGAGCTTTTGTCTGCTGATTAAGTTGCTGCTGGCTTTGTTTCACGCGAGCGGTACAACGGAGTGTCAAGTATTCAATCTCTCCCCAACCTCAAAACCCCCAAGTGCGTGAAGCCAAACCCCGCGCTGTATTTCAAGCCGTAGCCCATCGCCCGATCAAAGCCGATATGTACAAACCAAATCAACGCGATAGACAAGGCCAAGGGCTGAGTCGCTAACACGCCCCAAGCCAATGCCGCAAATGCGCCCAAAGAGGAATGCGTGAGGTTGTAGGCCAGTGCACCCACCCGAGGGTTCACCAGATAGCCCAAGAGCGCCACGTCGGGTAGCAAGAAATACAGTGCAAACTGCGTCCACGAGCCTCCCCAGCGGCTATAGGCCCATGCGCTGATCACCAGCAAGGCAAGCGCTTCCAGCCTCAAGATCCAGCGTAGAGCGCCTGTGACAGGTGCATTCATGCTTTTCTCCTTAAGCACTCACAATGAATTTTTCCAGCGCTCGCCGAGGTGTTGCCGCCGCAGCTTCTGGCGCATAGCCGATGCGGCAAAACATCTGCACCGTTTGATCTTGTGGGCTGCGTGGTGCGCCTTGGCCCAGCAGCAACTGATGCACCTGCTCATAATGCGGCTTCATCTCTGCAAACTCCTGCAAGGCTTGGCTCATCGGGTGCATGCCAATCCCAAGCGCCGTGGATTGCAATTGCAGGCGCACATAGGCGCGGCCTGCTTCGATTTGGCCGGTGCGCGAGTTGCCGCCGGTGATCCAGACGAAGCCCATCGCGGTGTTGCTATGGCCTTGAAAACGCTCCATCGCATTTTTCTCGGCTGGGCTGCCGGAGGCGGGTGGATTGCTTCGATCAAACATTCCCAAGGCACTGATGACTCGCACAAACGGGCTGTTGATGGAAATGCCATCTCGATGCTGCGCAATCTCGCTTGGGCCGACCCGTATGAGGCGAACGCTCTCCATCATGGTGCGCGGGGTTTTCAGCTCCACGAGAGCAGATTCCCAGCAAAGTTTGCGCAAAGCGGGCAAG
>JBJTSL010000374.1:0-5290 GCA_046076625.1 Allobrachymonas sp. | reverse complement strand
CCGCCCGTGAGCAGCAGGGTGGCAACGGTGGAAAAGCAGGCTGCAATCAGTGGTGAATAAGGCGAAGAGATGCACGCTTCCAGCGCGATATAAACCCCCGCCGCCACCGCGCCTACCACCCAACCTACGCCCGCAAAATGCGCCGCACTCGCGCGCAACATCTCCGCGCTGTAGCCCACCCAAGCCGCGAGCTTGCCAGTAATGGGAATGCGCGTGAAAAACTGAATGGCGAGGAGGAAATGTTTGATGAACATGAGGAATTCAGTTTTTGAACGCAGAGGACGCGAAGGTTACGCGAAAGACGCGGAAAAGAAACAACCGAATTTTGTATTTCTTTTTTGCGACCTCTGCGAATCCTTCGCGTCCTCTGCGTTCAAAAATTATGTGCGCTCAAATCTTCTGCGACACCCCAGCCGACTCATAGCTGGCCATCTCATTGAGCAGCCGTGCACTGGAGACCACCAAGGGCCAAGCCAGCAAGGCACCCGAGCCTTCGCCCAAGCGCAGGCCCAGCTCCAAGAGGGGCAGGGCTGCCAGCGCCTTGAGCATGGATTTGTGGCCATGCTCAGCGCCTACGTGGCAAAACACCATGTAATCTTTGGCTGCCGGCACCAAGCCCACGGCAATCATGGCCGCTGCACCCGAAATAAAGCCGTCCACCAAGATCACGCGCCGCTCTGAAGCCGCTTGCAGCATGGCGCCGGCCATCATCGCAATTTCAAAGCCGCCGACGGCGCACAAAATCTCCAGCGGCTTTTTCGCCGTATGGTGGCGGCGATGAGCGCGGGTGAGCGCATAGACTTTGCGTTTCATCTGCTCATCGGTCAGGCCCGTGCCGCGCCCAGCACAGTCTTCCACAGGGATTGGAGTGAACAGCGAAAGAATCAAAGCTGCGCTTGAGGTGTTGCCAATGCCCATTTCACCTAAAGCGAGCACATTGCCTGCCAAGCCGCGCACCACCTCCATACCCCCATGCAGCGCCGCAGCGGCTTGCACCTCGTTCATCGCGGGTGCGAGCACGCAATTGCGCGTGCTGGGGGCGATTTTCATTTGCAAGAGCTGCGGATGATCGGGCAGCATCTGCGCCACGCCAGCATCCACCACGGTGAGTGCAAAACGGTGCTGATGTGCCAACACGTTCACCGCTGCGCCGCCTTGCTTGCCCTCTGGCGCGAGCATGTTGTGCACCATCTGTACCGTCACCGCCTGCGGATAGGCTGACACGCCTTCGTCAACAATGCCATGATCGCCAGCAAACACCGCGATTTGCGGTTGCTTCAGGCTCACGGTCTCGCTTTGCTGGATCAGGCCGAGTTGGAGTGCCAGGGATTCGAGCTGGCCCAAGGCACCCAGCGGTTTGGTTTTGTGATCCAGCTTGTACTGTAGCTTGCGGGAAAGCTCCAGTGCCGCAACGCCTTCGCGAATCGGCGCAATCGGTGGCAAACGCAGATCAGTAGGACTCATGGGGCTTGTAAAAACAGACGATAAGCAGGGTTATGGGTTTCATCCACAAAGGGATAACCCAATTTTGTGACAAATTGTACAAAGCTTTTGTCGTCTGTTTTGGGCACTTGCAGGCCCACCAAAATCCGCCCATAGTCCGCGCCTTGATTGCGGTAGTGAAACAGGGTGATGTTCCAACCGGGGCGCATGGCATTCAAGAATTTCATCAAAGCGCCTGGCCGCTCAGGGAAGACGAATCGCATCAGCCGCTCGTCTTGCGCGAGTTTGGACGCGCCACCCACCATGTGGCGCAAATGCTCTTTGGCCAAATCGTCATGCGTCAGATCCAGCGTGGAAAAGCCCTTTTTCGTGAAGGTGGCGGCAATTTTGGCGCTCTCGCCTTTGCCATGTGTGGTCAGCCCCACGAGCACATGCGCTTCTTGGCTGCCAGAAATGCGGTAGTTGAACTCCGTCACGTTTCTCGCACCGCCGGGCAGGTTACCGATGGTTTCGCAAAAGCGCCGGAAGCTGCCGCGCTCTTCCGGCACGGTCACTGCAAACAGCGCCTCACGCTCCTCGCCCACTTCCGCGCGTTCGGCCACGAAGCGCAGGCGATCAAAATTCATGTTGGCGCCGCAAAGAATGGCGGCATAGGTTTCGCCCTTGGTCTTGTGCGTGGCCACATATTGCTTGATCGCCGCCACAGCCAATGCCCCGGAAGGCTCAACAATGCTGCGCGTGTCCACAAAAACATCTTTGATTGCCGCACACACCGCATCGGTATCGACCACCACATAGTCATCCACCAAATTCTTCGCCACGCGATAGGTCTCTTCACCCACAAGCTTTACGGCAGACCCATCAGCGAATAGCCCAACGTCATTGAGCGTCACCCGTTTTTTGGCCTTGACCGATTGCAGCATCGCATCCGAATCGACCATCTGCACACCAATCACTTTCACTTCAGGGCGTACCGCCTTGATGTAATTGGCCACGCCCGAGATCAGCCCCCCACCGCCGATGGCCACAAACACCGCATGGAGTGGCCCTTGGTGCTGACGCAACATCTCCATCGCAATCGTGCCTTGCCCGGCGATCACATCGGGGTCATCAAACGGATGCACGAAGACCAAGCCTTCTTTTTTCTCAACTTCCAGCGCATGCTGGTAGGCATCTGAATAGCTGTCTCCGTACAGAACGACCTCGCCGCCGAAGCCGCGCACGGCGTCCACCTTGATCTGCGGCGTGGTGGTCGGCATCACGATGACTGAGCGCGTCCCCATTTTGCTGGCAGACAACGCCACGCCTTGCGCATGGTTGCCTGCGGATGCGCAAATCACGCCTTTTTTGAGCTTTTCGGGCGGAATTTGAGCCATTTTGTTGGCTGCACCGCGCAGCTTGAAGCTGAATACGGGCTGCTGGTCTTCGCGTTTGAGCAAAACACGATTGTGCAAGCGGCGTGAGAGCGCTTTGGCCGGTGTGAGATCGGATTGCACGGCCACGTCATACACGCGGGCATTGAGGATTTTGGTGAGGTAATCCTCTGGGGAGAGCTGTTTTGCTGTGTTTTTGGGCATGACGCATTTTAAAACTCATGCTGCACGGCACAAATGAGCCCAAAAGCACAAAAAAAGCCCCAGTGCTTGCGAACTGGGGCTAACTAACCCAGCCTAGCGGGAGGGTTGAGGAGACAAGCTTCTATTCTAATGCTGCATTGCATCAAAAACAGGATAATCACATCAGTTAATGAAGGAGTTTCCGATGGAATGCACCGTGAGTTGGACAGGCGGCTTGAGTACGCGCTCGGGCATGGGCTTTGTGGCCGAGACGGGCAGTGGCCATGTGCTGGCGATGGACGGTGCGCCCGATGCCGCCAAACCGGAAAACGGCGGCCAAAACCTAGCACCTAGGCCCATGGAAGTCGTGTTGGCTGGCGCAGGCGGCTGCACCGCGTATGACGTGGTGCTGATTTTGAAGCGTGGCCGCCATGACGTGCGCGGCTGCACGGTGAAGCTGCAAGCTGATCGCGCCGAGGTCGATCCCAAAGTCTTTACCAAAATCAACATGCATTTCACCGTTACCGGAAAAGGCATTCCAGCCGCAGCGGTGGAGCGCGCAGTCGCGATGAGTCATGAAAAATACTGCTCGGCCACGATCATGCTCGCCAAGACCGCGGAAATCACGACGAGTTTTGAGCTGCTAGAGGCTTGATTTTCAAGCGTTTAAGGCAGTAGGCCGGCATGAAATCTGCGTAGAATGCTACTAGTTTTGTAGCATTCTTGTGGTGCTAAACATAGTACGCCGTACTCGTCATCACCTTGGCCATGCCCTGCATGGCACGTTTAACCGGTTCGGGTAATTCCATTGCCCCTTGCGCCAAAGCATGCCGACCGTGCGCTTGCTCCTCGGTTTTCATCTGCTGCACCACAGCGCGGGAAGCGCTGTCAGCCATTGGCAAACCACCCTCCTCAGGCGTCGCCAAATGCGAGGCCAAATGTGCCTCTACCTGTCGCTCCGTTTCCACGATAAAGCCTAGGCTCACCCGGTCGCCCAAACGCGAAGCCAGCATGCCCAATCCAAACGAGCCCGCGTACCACAGCGGATTGAGCTTGGAGGGCGCGGCACCCAAGGCTTTGAGGCGCTGCGCTGTCCACGCCAAATGATCCCCTTCTTCGGCTGCTGCCGCCATGAAATCTGCGCGGAGCGCTTCGTTTTTAGTAGCAAATGCCTGCCCCATGTAAAGCGCTTGGGCGCATACTTCACCCACATGGTTGATGCGCATCAGAGCGCCGGAGTGAGCGCGCTCAGAGGCATCGAGCATGTCGGGCTCACCGCGGGCATCCAGAGTCAAAGGCGCTTGCGGGGCGCTGCGGCGCTCGGGCGGGGCTGCAAACAAAGTGCGCAGCGCATGGTCGCAGGCTTGGATCAGGGCATCGGCAGAAGTAGCAGGATTCATGGCAAGATTGTCTCATTGCAAGCACGATCTCGGCTTTTAGACGGCAAATGCCATTGCGTTAGCCGAGCAAATGTCAAGCTCGGCTACCACGACCTTGGAATGAGTACTAATTGATTACACCACCCAAACGAGTCGCATCCTTGCAACAACCTGTTGCGCGCTGGCAACGAAGCATCCAATTTAGAGGAAGAAATTGGGCGGTTTTTTTGCTCGCAAGCCCCCGATGGTGTCCAATCTATCTAACTTCCCGAATACGGAGGTTGGCCCGGGACTCCGGCGACCTGCTCCAAGCAGGTCACTGATCCGGAGCCCTATGTTTAACCTTGGAGATTTCTCAATGAAAAAGACCCTCGTTGCAATGGCCGCTCTGGCCTCTATGTCCGCTTTTGCCCAGTCCAGCGTCACCCTTTATGGCGTTGGTGACATGTGGTTTGGTAACACCAAGATTGGTGCACCTGGTGCTCAAGTTTCTAACACTGTGTTGAACAGTGGCGGCCTGAGCGGCAGCCGTTTCGGCTTGCGCGGCACAGAAGATCTCGGTGGCGGCTTGAAAGCCGAGTTCGTATTCGAGAACGGCTTTAGCCTTGATACCGGTGTAACTTCC
The DNA here is from genome assembly GCA_046076625.1 of Allobrachymonas sp. Classification (GTDB taxonomy): domain Bacteria; phylum Pseudomonadota; class Gammaproteobacteria; order Burkholderiales; family Burkholderiaceae_C; genus JANMDU01. Next base: position 287 of record JBJTSL010000374.1, on the reverse strand, counting down.
ACCTCCAACAGTGGCGTTCTCGGCGCAGCTGGCACTGCTTTCCAAGCTGGCAACGTGGTGGCCTCAGCTGCCTCCAAAACTGTCGCTGCTGTTCCAGGCACCGTTGATGCAATTTTTGGTCGTCAAGCTTTCATTGGCTTGAATGGTGGTTTTGGTAGCTTGCGTTTGGGTCGTCAGTACAGCTCGTACGACGAGCTGCGCGGCGCAACAGACGCCATGGGTGCCTCTAGCTTCTCCGGCACCATCGGCTTGATGGGTGTCTGGGAGGCTGTGGGTTCAGGCTACAC
>JBJTSL010000373.1:0-4799 GCA_046076625.1 Allobrachymonas sp. | reverse complement strand
AATGGCGAGGACACACAGGCCAAGAAACGCGATGCCAACCACAGGGCTTTCATCGTGGGTGCAGCGCTCGCTGAACCTGAGCTTCGGCTGGGGGAGTCCAATGGTGGAAAGAGAATGCTGGAATTGCTCATGATGACCTTTCATTGTCGGCGCTTGGTTTTTATTGACAAGCGTACCTAAACAACGAAGCTTGGGCGCATTCTGGTCACGCCAGCAAGGTAAGCAAAGCTCTCAGTTGTGTGTGTCCGCGCGGCTGTATCAATGTCCGGCGAAATCCACCAAGGTAAACAGCGGCAAGCCCGCCGCTTTCAAGCGCGATGAGCCTTGCAGTTCCGGCAAATCCACAATCGCCGCGCCTTCCATCACACTCGCGCCGAGTTTTTCCAGTAATTTCTTGCCGGCCATCATCGTGCCGCCCGTGGCGATCAAGTCGTCAATCAAGAGCACTCGCTGGCCCTGGTGCACAGCATCGGTGTGCAATTCCACTGTAGCGCTGCCGTATTCCAACTCATATGTTTCTTCAACCGTGGTGAACGGCAGTTTGCCCTTTTTACGAATCGGCACAAAGCCCAAGCCCAGCTCATAGGCCACCACCGAGCCCAAAATGAAGCCCCGCGCATCCAGCCCCGCCACCACATCTGGGCGCATGCCAGCTTCCATGTAGCGGTGCACAAAGGCATCAATCAGCACGCGGAAGACGCGCGGGTTTTGCAGCAGGGGCGTGATGTCGCGAAACTGCACGCCTTTCTCGGGCCAATCGGGCACAGTGCGAATGTGGTTGCGCAGAAAATCCGCCAGCGCCGAAGTGAGTCCATGTTTGAGCTGATTCATACGAATTGGCCCACGAGAATCGCCTCGCGCATGCGCACCGCCAGCACAGCAGCCAAGCCTTTGGTCAAATCCAGCGCGAGCTTGGGGTACTGGTGCGACATGGCCTCGAACTTTTCCCAGCTCAAACCCCAAGCTATGCCATTGCTGCTGGCCACAATCGTCGCACTGCGCGGCTCGCCGGAGAAGAACGCGCCCTCGCCCACCACCGTACCAGGTCGCAGCAAGGCGATGTCGTGGCCGCGCGCCTGCACTTTGAGCTCGCCTTCGGCCAAGATGTAGAGCACGCGGTCGTTGTCACCTTCTTGGATCAGCACGATATTGGGTTGCAGGAAATTCACAGAAAGATAGGGCGCAAGCAGCTTCCAGCCGTCATGCCCCAAACGGCATTGCAAGGCATCTTTGGCATCGAGCGCGTCAATCGCATCTACGAGCTGGCGCACATTCATGCTGCGGTCTCTCTCGGGTGGTGGTTGTATCTCTGGGCAAGCGCACTTCGCTTGCTATGCAATGCGTTCAGCGCAACTCGCCGTACTGCGTGCCGCTCAAGGCGGGCATCGGGTCGTCGTCGGCCATTTCAGTGTCTTCGTAACCGGTGAGCAGGAGTATGGTGCGCGCGGCATCCAAGTTGCTTTGCACGGGCGCAGCTGCCCTAGGCACTTGACGCACATGCACCTGCGGACCTGCTGCTGGAGCGCTTGGCACAGGAGCAGCCATCGCGCCCTGCGAAGCGCCCGCCGCCAAAGCGCGACGGAAGGCTGCTACTTCGTCGTCGCCCTACTCATCTTGGGCGTTGCTGGGCGCGGCCACGGCAGCGCGGGAGGCGCTGAGCTGCGCGGCTGTTGCGCCAATGATGGGGATGGAGCTGGTCACGCACAGAGGATCTCGCGTCGGCGATGCCGGTGCGGTAGGAGACGAAACAGCCGAGGAGACAGGTGCAGCGCTGGCGGAGATGGGTGCAGGGGAGCTGTCCATCGCAAACAAGGGTGCAGGCCGGGAAATCGGGGCATGCATCGCGCCCAGTAAGGGGGCGGGAGCACTGGCGGCTGCGTTTGCGGTGGCCGCATTGAAATAGCGCCAGTACACGGCCTGCACCACGATTTCAAAACGGTGCTTGGCCGTTTGCGCGATCATGGTTTCGATTTCTGCGAGTTTTTCCGCTTCACCACTGAACTCGGCCGCCAATTCAATCATCACCAAGAAGCTGCGGCCACGTTGATCAAGCGAAAGCACTTTGAATTTGAAGGCGGAGGAGAGCACGCCCACTCGCACCATGGCTTCACGAACCACTTGGAACAGCAGCTCACGCTTGGCATTGCGTTCGGTGCGCCGCTGCTCAAGCCTTTGCGCCGAAGCCGTAGCGGCGGGCTGCGCTGCCGAACCGGAAGCTTTCGCCCCGGCTAACGGGCGCGAGTTACCTCCCCCCTGCTGTGAATGCATCAACTCCGAAGGAGTCAGTTGATGCCGCGCAGCGGGTTTTTTACCTGTTAACCAATCAAGCCATGCCATGTGTGAATTTTTACCTTTAAACCTAGGTATTACAAGAAATCTGTTGTTCCAAAACAAAAAACCGGGCCGTTTTGTCAACTATGCCCGGTTTTTGCAATTCACATTTGTGGTGTGAGCAAGACAACTGTGATCAGTTGTTTCCCCAGCCGCGATCGTTGCCGCCGCGGTCGCCGCCGTAGCCGCCACCGCCGCCACCTCCGCCACGACGGTCTCCGCCGCCACCATAGCCACCACCACCGCCGCGACGATCACCGCCGCCGCCATAGGGGCTGCGGAAGTTACCATCGCCGCCGCGATCACCGCCGCCACCGCCACCACCATAGGGGCCACGACCGCCGCCACCGCCGCCATAGCCGCCACGACCACCGCCGCCGCCATAGCTGCCACCACCGCCTTCGCGCGGTGGGCGTGGTTCAGCGGGGCGTGCTTCGTTGACCACCACGGTGCGGCCGCCCAAATCTTGTCCGTGCATGCCAGCAATAGCCGCTTGTGCCTGAGCATCATCACTCATTTCCACAAAGCCAAAGCCTTTGGAGCGGCCAGTGTCGCGCTCCATCATCACGCGAGCGCTCACCACTTGGCCGAAAGCGCCAAAAGCGGTTTGCAAATCATTGTCGCGCACACCGTAGGGCAGGTTGCCCACGTACAGTCGATTACCCATTGTCTTAACCTGTCAATTCTCAAGTGCCCGAGGGCCACTCCTTCGTTCATACAAAAGTTTTCGGAGTCCTGAGCACTGCAAATTCTTCGAGCTGTACTTTGCATTCCGATCACCAACCTGAGCAAATATTTTTTCTCCAGAATAAGAAAAAACATCTACACCACCTTGGATTATCAGCCAGAATCGAAAACTGTCAAAGTTTTGCACGCAAACCAAGGTTTTCCTGTCCGTTTGCACCGGTTTCCTTGGTTTTTTTCGCCTGTTTGTGACTTCTGCACCACGCCCCGCCACAACGCATCCGCAGGATGCGCCCTTGCGCATGGTCAGCCTCGTGCCCAGCATCACTGAGTTGTTGATCGATCTGGGATTGGCGCCTTGGCTGGTCGGGCGAACCGGATTCTGTGTTCATCCGCAGGGCGCAGTGAGCGCGATTGCCAAGGTAGGCGGCACCAAGGATGTGAATCTGGCCAAAATCCGCCGGCTAGCGCCCACCCATGTGATCGTGAATGTGGACGAGAACATGCTGCCCACCGTGCAGGCTTTACGCGAGTTTGTGCCACGCGTGGTGGTGACGCATCCAAAATGCCCACAGGACAACCTAGCTTTGATCGACCAAGTATTGACAGAAGTTGCTACCAATTCAATAGCATATAACGCAGCGTGCTTGTCGGCAAGTAGGTTGAAACAGCAAATAAATCTTGCTTTAGAGCGACTACAGACCCAACAGGCGGCGCGGCAACGGGTGTTGTACCTGATTTGGCGCGACCCCTGGATGACCGTGGCGCGCGACACCTACATCAGCCGCATGCTGGAATTGATCAAATGGCAAACTTGGCCGAACGCCCAAGGCGGCGAAACCGGCGCGGCACGCTATCCCCAGCTCCGTGGTACGGAGCCATGGCTGCAAGATGTGCAGCGCGTTTTGCTCTCCAGTGAGCCCTATCGTTTCGGCGCACAGCATATCCAAGAGGTGCAAGCATGGCTGCCGCAGGCCAAGGTGCAGCTCGTCGATGGTGAAATGCTCAGCTGGTATGGCAGCCGCGCCGTAAAGGGCTTGGCGTATTTGGCGGCGTTGGCCGAGGCGGCCGCATCAGGCTGATCGATTCAAAGTGCATGGAGCAACTGATTGCGCGTGTAAGCGATCAGCGCAGCGAGCTTGGAAGAGTGTTTTCTCGAATCTGGATAGAGCACATGAATCGGTAAAGGCCGTGGTGCATGTTGGGGTAGCAAGCGAATCACGGCACCTGTTGCCAGCTCCTGTGTGAAAAACCAATTGGGCGCAAAGCCAACTCCTAAGCCCGCGAGTACGGCTTCACGTACCACCTCCGTGCTGTTGGTCTGGAAGCGGCCTGACACCTTCACTTGTTCAGCTCTTGCTTGACCCAGAGCATCAAAAATCCACGTGTTGGGTGTTGTCAAGCCAGAGTAGACCACGCAGTCATGCGCAGCCAGATCGCTTGGCGTTTTGGGTAGGCGCTTTTCGCGGTTCAAGCGAGCAGCCAAGGCGTGGGAGGCGAAAACCGATCGTTCCGCTGTGCCCACGCGCTGCGCCAGCAGGCTGCTTTCAGAGAGCTCACCCACGCGCACCACGGCATCCAGCCCCTGTTCCACGACATCGACAAAACTGTCGCTCAGTTGCAAATCTACTTGGAGCTGCGGATGCTCCGCCATGAAGGCTTTCACAATCGGAAACAGCACGATCCTGCCAAATCCCGCAGACACCCCAATTCGCAACCGCCCAGTCACTTTGCCAACTTGCCCGCGTAAGGCTTCCTCAGCCTCCAGCGTTTCTCGCAGGATA
>JBJTSL010000372.1:0-10398 GCA_046076625.1 Allobrachymonas sp. | reverse complement strand
CAAAGTTCATCACAGCTTCACTGTCGGTTGCTGCTGCCTCCACAGGAGTTGCGGGCGTTTCGCTGCGTGCGGGTGCTGCAACGGGTGTCGCAATCGTGATGATGGGCTCGGGTTCGAGCAAAACAGGGGCGGGCGGTGTGCCATCCAGATCGCCCAAATGCAGGCTGAAATCGTCCAAAGACATGCTGGCTGCCACAGGTTCGGGCGCAGCGGGTGTCGCGGGTGCAGTCTGCACCTCAGGCAAACTGATTTCTGGCAACTCAAACTCAGGCAGGCTGACCGGCTCACTCAACGCAGCTGCTATCGCTGGCACCGGCTCTGCCGTGCTCGCAGGCATATCCAGATCAAAGCTCAGCATCTCCATCGCAGGCTCGGCCACGGCTGTTGGTACAGGCGCTTCAACGGCTGCAGCAGCTGCAGCGATTTGCACCGGTTCTGGTGTCTGTGCAGCGGCTTCCAGCACAATCGGAATGAGCTGCCCATTCAAACGCAAAGCGTCCGCACTGGAGCGGAAAGGTAAGGCCGTACGCTGTTTGCCGCCCCCTGACGCAATTTCTTCGATCCACACCTGCTGCGCTTGCAGCGCTTGGGTGGATAGGTTGCACAGCTCGGCACTGGCAGGCTTTTGATCGGCCAGCCACGCATTGAGCACCTGCTCCATGGACCAAGCCGCTTCACCAAACACATTGAGCCCCACCATGCGCGAACTGCCCTTGAGCGTATGGAAAGCCCGACGCAGTGTGGTCATCTCGCCCAGATTGTTAGGCTCAGCAATCAAGGCTTGCGTGGCTGTCAATCCATTACCTGCCACCTCGCGTGCTTCTTCTAAGAAGATTTCGAGCAGTTCGGGATCGACCTCATCGGAATCCACGATCACAGCGGCAGGCGCTGCGGGGGCCACAGGTGCAGCCAGCGGCGCGGGCATCGCTTGCATTGCCACGGTGTCTTGCATGGCCGACATGGGCACGGTAGCCATGGAGTCGAAGGCGGCAGGCGCAGCAGCAGCGACAGCCGGCGCTGCGGTCTCTGGCTCTGCAACGGTGCGACCCATTAGCGGCTTGAGTTCACCTTCCGCCTCGTCGTACACAAACAATTTCTTGGCCAACACAGGTTGATAGCTCAGCATGTCGATCAAGAAGCCGAGAGCGCCAAGATTGTTGCCCAGTTTGTCGAAAGTACCAGCGGCGCGAGCGCGCTCCACATCGACTTCGGTCACCAGAATTTGCTCTACGCTGTCGCGCATGCGCATCACGGCTTGGCCGGCTTGATCCAAGCCCAGCACAGTCAGCACACCGCGCATTTGCATCAGCTTGCCGGGCACATCAGCCAACAGCACCTTGTCTTGCGGATCACGGAAAAACGCATCCATGAGGTTTTCAAGCTCACTGAGTGTGAGCTTGAGCTCTCCCACCACCGAGCCCATGGTCTGGCGATCGCTCACCCGGCGGTACAGCTCCTCCATCCAAGCTTCAAGCGGTTGGCTCTCCGCACCGCCACGCGCCATCTGCACACGCTGCGCTAAATGGCCCATCCGGTTGGATTGCTGCTGATCGCCCGGATCAAAATCCTCAAAGCTCGCTTCCAAATACAAAATCGCCGTGGCCACTTCCATACCAAGCGCGGGCTCGGGTGGCTTTTGAATGCGGGCTGTGCTGTCCATCACCTCATTCAAAGCACTCGCCAAGGCCTGCCCAGTCGTTGGCAGGAGTTTGGAGATGGAATCAATGAGCAAGGACATCTGGTCTTGCACAGGCTTGGCCTTGGTCAACTCGCCTGCCGTGAAAGACGACCAGGTTTCCTTGAGTTGGCTGATACGCTTGCGCGCTTGCACCAAGATGTTGGGATCAAACTGCCCAAAGAAGCTCTTGCTGTAATCAACCGGCACATACTTGGCCAAGCCATACACCAAACGCACTTCGCCCAGCTTGGGCGTATCGCCAGCAGGTAATGCTTGGGCGCAAAAAAACACCAGATCCTGCGCCAATCGATCGGGCACACTCATGTCGCCCTTCACATGCGTGGCCAACTGGATGAGCAGGCGGGAGACGGTGCGTTTGATGTGCAGATCCGGTGTCAATGAACCTGTGGCGACAGCTTCAAACATGGCGGCTGCCATGCGCCAGAAACTACGGAAATTCTGCTCAACGCTCAATTGCGTTTGGTTGGCCAGCCCTGCGCTCAAGGTGGACAGCTCTGCGCAAGCGGCCAGATCAGCAGTTTTCACAACCATCAGCGCCGTTTTGTCAAAGCGTGCGCGGAATGCTGCATCCAGCTCCATGACAGCCGCACCGGTGTCTTGTACCTCATTCCACCGCCACGGCACGGCCCACAAATCAGCGGGATGGATCCGGCTTGCGCCCGCCAACTCCTGCACTTCCGAGTATTGACTGAACAATTCAACCGCCGACGGTGATTTGCCGGCCAGCAAAGACTCCAAATAACCCAGCAATGCAAAGCTGGCGCGCTCTACCTTGACAGTGGCCGCCTCGGTGCATAGCTCAGGTTTGGCGACGAATTTCTGTACCGCGCCTTCCATGCCACGCAGCATGGAAGCTGGCGCAGCAAAGCCCACCATCTCCAATGCACCGACCGATTGGTGCAGTTGCTGGCGCGCAATGCGCAACTGACTGGCATCTGCTGCGTTGAGGTCAGAGCCCTTGGCCAGCTCAGCATCACGCACATAGCGGCGCAGGGCTTTGGTGGCCGAATCGAGCGATTTGCGCAACTCATCCAGCACCCACGCCAAAGGACCGAGGTCATTGACGCCGATGTCAATCGCAGAACCAGCGGGTGCGTTTTGTGAAGTGGCCATGGTTCAATTTGTCCTGTTGTGTTGAGCGTCCCAATTTCTTACCGAGATCGGGCAAGAAACTTCAAAACGATCAGCCAATCTTGAATCGCGACACCGATTGGCGCAACTCCTCCGCCACACGAGCAAGGTCTCGCACCTGCTGCACCGTGGATCGCGTGCCTTCACCAGTTTGCTCGGTCACCGCGAAAATGTGCTGAATGTTGCCCGCCACCACGTTGGCCGAATCGGCTTCGCGAGCGGCGGATTTGGAAATTTCTTCAATCAGTTCAGCGAGGCGGCGTGACACCGAGTCAATCTGTACCAGCGCCGTACCGGCATTGTCGGAGAGCTTGGCTCCTTCCACCACACCCTGCGTAGAGCGCTCCATAGCGGCCACGGCATCTTGCGTGTCAGTCTGAATGGCTTTCACGAGTGCCGAAATCTGTTTCGTCGCTTCGGCAGAACGTTCAGCCAATCGCTGCACCTCCTCCGCCACAACCGAGAAGCCTCGCCCGGCTTCACCAGCGGATGCCGCTTGAATGGCGGCGTTCAGCGCCAGCACGTTCGTCTGTTCGGTAATGTCAGAAATCAGCTCAGTGATTTCACCAATTTCTTGTGACGATTCACCCAGGCGCTTGATTCGCTTGGACGTATCCTGAATCTGGTCACGGATCGCGTTCATACCACCGATGGCGTTTTGCACGGCCTGCAAGCCCGACTCTGCAGCAGACAGCGATTGACGAGCCACGAGAGCAGATTCCTGCGCTTGGCCAGACACTTCGTTGATTCGACCCGCCATATCGAGCACGGACTGGCCAGTTTCGCGAATTTCGCGCAACTGCTCAGTAGAAGCCGCCAGCAGCTCAGTGGATGTGCTTTCCACCACCGCTGTGGTTTGCGCTACACGAGTCGCCGTGTTTTGCACGTTGCCTACGAGTGAGCGCAACTCCTCCACCGTATAGTTCACCGAGTCGGCAATAGCGCCGGTAATGTCCTCAGTCACGGTAGCCTCTTGCGTCAAATCTCCTTCAGCAACCGACTGCAATTCGTTCATTAAACGCAAAATGGCGGCCTGGTTGGCATCGTTGATGCGCTTGGCTTCTTGCTCTTGCCCCTCAGCCATTAAACGCTGTTGTTCTGCGATCGCTTGACCTTTGCGGCTTTCGGCCAGTTGCACGCGAGCCAGTCCCAAACCCGCCAAAATCGCCATCAGCCCCATCAAGCCCAAAACAATCAGCGGGCCTACACCCAAACCGGTTTGACCGGACAACCGAGCCTGCAAGTCTTCGAGTTGCTTACGCAGCGGCTCGGAGTCAGCCACGATGGCAGATTGCGCTTCACGCGCAGACACCAAGCCTTGCAAGTTGCCCAAAATCGTACCCGCTTGCGTGCGAGTTTCTTCATATTGTTTGAGAAGAGCTTCCAATCGCTCGCGGGTTTGAGCGTCTTTGGCGGGCGCCAAGCGCAACTCGGGGCTGCCTTCAAGCAAGCCCTGCGCGATTTCCTTGAACGAGTTCAAATCCTTACCCAGCAAGAACACAGCTTCAGGACTCACGCCTTCCATGGTCAAGAATCCGTTGGCGGATTTACCAATGCGCTGGGTCAACATCACGAGCTGGCCAGACGCGGAAATCTCAGCGGCAGGGGCGTTTTGTTGCAGCTTGAGAGATGAGACTGTTTCGGCCACTTCTAGCAAATCAGAAGATTCGCGGTTGATGGTGCGCAAAGCACTTCCCACTTGAGTCAAAATAGTGCGTTGGCTTTGCACTGTTGCTGCATTTTTCTCGGCTCGCTCCACCAGAGGCATGGCTTTGTTCACGTCCTCAAGCAAAGCAGGATTCACAGATGTCAGCCTCAATTCAACGTCACCGTCTTTGAGGCCGCGAACGTTCTTGGCCAGAGCAGTAGAGCTTTCAGACACCTCGTTAAACGCCTGAGGTGACCCAATCAAAGCCTGAGACACAGATTTAGCCAGACGCTGCGACTGCATGAGCGACTGACCCGAAGCACCCACCTGACGCGCCACGCTATCTGCTTGCGCCAGTGCAAAGAACATCACTGCCAAGAACACCACCAAGGACACAATCAACATCACCGTCAAAATGCGGCGGTGCTGCGCTGGGTCACGAGACCCCAGCAAGGGCAGATAGACATCATTGCCCCCTGTCGACTCTGCGGAAGCATCGCTTGGGTTCGCAGCTTGCGGCGCATTGGCCACCTGCAAATTCACACCACTTTGCTCAAGAGCGTATGCCTCTTCCGCAGTCAAGCCTGCCTGGGACAGAATCGAAGGTTCTGCCGATGTTTGTCCACGTTTAAATAGACCCGTGATGCGCTGCACGACTGACATGATGGTGGCCTCGATGTTTCTGGGCTGGGGGAAAAAATTGAAAATGGTCAAGCGACCGCTTGCGCGATACCTAAAAATTGCTGGGAATTGGCCAGTACCTGTAGATCCAGCTCGATCCAGTCTTGACCGGATTTGTCTTGGTAGCGTGCCGACATGAATACCGGAGAGTCTTCGGGCATGGCCTCGCGCGAAACGAAATCGCCGACATTTCGCAAGCCACCCAAGCGGTCGATCAAGACCGCACAATTGATTTCCATCGCACTATTGAGCGCAATCAAACGCGCTTGCTCGCGCACGCCGCCTTCAAAGTTGCGCTGGGTTGCAGTGCCCAAAATGAAGCTGGCCAAATCGACCACACCAAACAGGCCTCCGCGCAAATTGGAGACGCCCATGAACCAAGTTTGGGTATAGGGTACTTTTTGCACAGCTGCCAATGAAAAAATTTCGCCCGACTGGGCCAGAGGCAGCAAGTAGCGCCGCCCCGAGACCTCAACGGCCAACCAACCTGCAGCCACACCTTCGGTACGTGCTTGCTGCAAACGCCCAGCCAGTCGGGTTTGCAAATCTCGCAATGCTTGCCGGTTAGCCATGCAGGAATATCTTTCAGTGTGTACGTTGGATAGGGCGCGGCTTCAGGTTCAGCCCAAAGCCTTGATCTTGGCCAGCAATTCGTTGGCATCCACTGGCTTGGTGATGTAATCACGCGCGCCTTGGCGCATGCCCCAGACGCGATCCGTCTCCAGATTCTTGCTGGTGCACATGATGATGGGCACATCTGCAAAAGCCGGGTCACGGGAGATCGCCCGCGTAAGCTGAAAACCATTTTGCCCTGGCATGACCACGTCCATCAGGATTAATTCGGGTTTTTCCTCCGCGAGCTTTTTGAAAGCATCGTCCGCGTTTTCAGCGCTGCGCACTGAAAAACCGTTCTTGATCAGTAAATCACTCAGGTACATGATTTCCGTTTTGGAATCATCCACGATTAGTATTTTTTGGATTGGCATATTGGCCCTCGCTTCACTTCAATTTCAAATCTTGCCAAACTGCTGCACTGCTTGCAGCAATTGGTCTTTGGTAAAGGGTTTGGTTAAGTATTCCTCGCTGCCGACCATACGGCCACGGGCTTTGTCAAATATGCCATCTTTGGAGGACAGCATGATGATCGGCGTACTGGCAAAGTTGGCATTGCGCTTGATGATGGCGCAGGTTTGATAGCCATCAAGACGGGGCATCAAGATGTCGCAGAAGATCAGGTGGGGGGCGTAATCGTTGACTTTGGAAAGTGCGTCAAAGCCATCCTCAGCCAGCATCACATCATGCCCGCCCTGCTTGAGGAAGATTTCCGCGCTGCGGCGGATGGTATTGCTGTCGTCGATGACCAGCACCTTGACACCACTGGCTGTGCTCACACGGGTCTCCTGCTGTTGGTAATGACGTTATTCAAAATTACATCCACATTTGGTTACGCTAATAGGGTAACTTAAATTTGCACCATTTCAAAATCTTCTTTGCGGGCTCCGCATTCTGGGCAGGTCCAGTTCATGGGCACATCCGCCCAGTTCGTGCCCGGTGCGATGCCGTGATCGGCTGCCCCTGTTGCTTCGTCATAGATCCATCCACAGATGAGGCACATCCATGTGGTGTGGGCATTGCTTTGACTCATGCTCCCAACTTCTTTCTCTTTCAAGTTTCACAATAGAATGAGCGGGAATTGTTCCCGGAGTATTGCATTGTATCGACACTCTGTGCGGTTCGGGTCAGCGCAGGCGTGTCGCGCATATAGGCAAAACCCAGCCCCAAAGCCGGGGCTGAACCGGCTATCCCTTCGCACTGACCTTTCATCGTTTTAGTTGGAAATCTTCATGTCCTCAGCCACCGAACTTCTCTCCGCTGCCACCGAAGGAGAGACAGAGGATGACTCCCCCGTCCAGTTGATGAGCTTCAACGCCGCCGACCCAACAGGCGCGGGCGGCTTGGCTGCTGATGTGGCAGCCAGCAGCTCCTGCGGCGGGCATGTGCTGCCTATCACTACCGGCATTTTGGTGCGCGACAGCACCACCACGTTTGAATGGGTGGAAATCGATGCTGATGCTGTGGAAGAGCAGGCCCGCAGTGTTCTGGAGGACATGGATGTGGATGTGATTAAGGTGGGCTTTGTGGGCTCACCCGAATCGCTGGCGATGGTGGCGGAAATTACCGCTGATTACGAAGAAATCCCGGTCATTACACAAGCCACGCCGCTGTCGTGGTGGGAACGCGACAAAATCGAATCCTATCTGGATGCACTGACCGAGCTCATCTTGCCACAAACCAGTGTGCTGGTGGGCAACTATGACATGCTATGGCGCTGGTTGCTGCCTGATTGGAGTGGCCAAAAGCGCCCAAGCCCGCGCGACATTGCGGCGGGCGCTGCCGCGCATGGCGTGCCTTATGTGGTCATCACCAGCGCGAATGTGACGGTGGAATCGCTGGACACGGTGGTAGCCACGCCAGAGGCTGTGCTCGCTACGATCACACTTGATCGTTACGAAGCCAATTTCATGGGCGCAGGCGACACTTTTTCTGCGGCTCTGGCCACTTTGCTCGCCACTGGCGACGAGTTGGTTGATGCCGTGCGTGAAGCCAGCATCTATGTGAACCGCAGCCTGTTGGCCGCCTTCCAACCCGGCATGGGCGCTGCCTTGCCCGACCGCATGTTTTGGGCGCAGGTTGCCGACGACGAGGAAGGCGAAGAGCCGACTGAAGGCGACGACGACTTGCTCGGTACGCCAGCCAACACCACCCGACACTAAATACTTTACTTTTTTGCGTTCCCCTATGGATATGAATCAGACCCTGTTCGACCGAGCCCAGCGCAGCATCCCCGGCGGCGTGAATTCCCCTGTGCGCGCCTTCCGCGCTGTGGGGGGTACACCGCGATTTGTGAAACGCGCCCAAGGCGCGTATTTCTGGGATTCCAATGACAAACGTCATATCGATTACATCGGCTCCTGGGGCCCGATGATCCTGGGACATGGCCACCCAGCCGTGGTCGAGGCGGTACAAAAGGCCTTGATGGATGGTTTTTCGTTCGGTGCACCCACAGAACGCGAAGTGGAGCTGGCTGAAGAAATCCTGCGCCTGATGCCCAGCATGGAGATGGTGCGCCTCGTGTCTTCGGGCACAGAAGCCGGCATGAGCGCGATTCGCTTGGCGCGGGGCGCAACCGGCCGCAGCAAGATCATCAAGTTTGAAGGCTGCTACCATGGTCATGCCGATGCTCTGCTCGTGAAAGCCGGCTCGGGCTTGGCCACTTTTGGCAATCCCACCAGCGCAGGTGTGCCTCCTGAGGTGGTGCAGCACACCTTGGTGCTGGAATTCAACAACGTCGCGCAACTCGAGGAGGCTTTCGCGCTCCACGGCAGGGACATCGCCTGCGTGATGATCGAGGCCATCGCAGGCAATATGAACTTCATCAGAGCAAGTGCTAACTTTGCCAAACGCTGCCGTGAACTCTGCACACAGCATGGTGCATTACTGGCGTTTGATGAGGTCATGACAGGCTTTAGGGTGGCGTTGGGTGGTGCGCAGCAGGTGCTCGGCATCCAACCCGATATGACCGTGCTCGGCAAAGTGATCGGCGGCGGCATGCCGCTGGCGGCTTTTGGTTCGAGCAAAGACGTCATGCGGCATCTTTCGCCGTTGGGCCCGGTGTACCAGGCTGGGACATTAAGCGGCAACCCAATTGCCACCGCTTGCGGCTTGGCCACACTGAAAGAAATCCAGAAACCGGGCTTTTACGAGGCTTTGGGCCAACGTACCCATGCTCTGGTGCAAGGCCTGGAAATCGCGGCGAAATCCGCCGGCGTCCCGTTCAGCGGAGACAGCGAAGGCGGCATGTTCGGCTTCTTCTTGTTGCCAGATCTGGCTCAAAACTACGCGCAAGTGATGAAAACAGACAACGCCCTCTTCTCCAAATTCTTCCATGGCATGCTGGAGCGTGGCGTCTATTTCGCTCCAGCCTTGTACGAAGCAGGATTTGTCAGCAGTGCGCACAGCAAAGCGGATTTGGAGGAGACGTTTGCGGCTGCGAAAGAAGTGTTTTCAACGCTGATTTGAAGCGTTTTAGGCTGTTTCCCGGCGTAGAATTTGCGTCAAGTGCTATCAAATTGATATCAATTACCCGCACTCGAATCGCTCAAACCGCTACCTTGCAGACCATCCCTGCCAACTGTTGCAGCGCCACCCACGGTTGCGCTGGCCAACCAGGCGCTTTCAAACCTTTGACGATGCCATCGACTTGATGTGCGGCATGCAGGAGATTGCTGGCATCCAGCGGCGAGAGGCGTGGCAAGATGCGCTCATACAGGCGCTGCTTGATGCCCCACACCCGCGCTTCCTGCAGCGCCAGAGGCAGCGGTTTGCCTTCATCCATCAAGCTGCGCACGCGATGCAGGTTGCGGATGTCTTCAGAAAGCGCCCAGTGCACCAGCACTTCCGCTTCGCCTTCGGCTTGCAGGCCATCAAGCATCCGCTGGGTGCGCGCGAGGTTGCCGGCGAGTACGGCTTCTGAGAGTTTGAACACGTCGTAACGGGCGACGTTGAGCACCGCAGCTTCAATTTGCTGAAAGCTCAGCTCTTTCAGCGCATCGGGGCTGGCTGGATGCAGCAGGGACAGTTTTTGAATCTCTTGGTGCGCAGCGAGCAGATTGCCTTCGACGCGATCTGCAAAGAACTTCAAGCTGCGCTCGCCTTCTTCGCCGCTTTTGACGCGCAGGCCGACAGCACCCAAGCGCTGGGTGAGCCAAGGGGCGAGAGCGCGGCGGTCAATCTCCTGCACTTCCATCGTGACACCAAAGCTATCCAACGCGCTGAACCACGCTCCGGTTTTACTCATTTTGTCCAGCTTGGGCAGAATGAAGATCGTGAGCACACCGTCATTGCCCTGCGATTGCTCTGCCATCTGCTGAATCGCCGGGCTACCTTCTTTGCCTGGTTTGCCACTGGGAATGCGTACTTCCACGATTTGCCTATCGCCAAACAAACTCATGGAGCCGCCAGCGGCCAGCACTTCGCTCCAATCGAAATGTGCACCCGCCACGGTATGCACCACGCGTTCGGTGTAGCCTTGGGCTCGTGCAGCGGCGCGAATGCAATCTGCTGCTTCTTGGATCAACAAAGCCTCATCGCCATGCAGGGTGTACAGGCTTTTGAGGCCTTTTTGCAAATGCTGCTGAAGCTGGGCGGCTGCAAGTTGCATGGTTTAGCTTGGCTGCAT
>JBJTSL010000371.1:0-3461 GCA_046076625.1 Allobrachymonas sp. | reverse complement strand
AGTACTCTCTGTACATGTCGATGATCCGAACTTCTCATGGAGCAAGATCAATGGAGAGGATGGCGAAGAGATTCTGCCTGCGCTGATGATCTCAACCATTCATCCTCAAAAATTCAGAACTGAAGTGCCCGGGTATCGGTTCCAAAATACGGACAAAGGCGCAGCAGATGAAAACCTAGTCCTTATCCCATTGAAAGAAGTATGCAAAGATTCAACGGAAGTCGTGGCACTTATAGAGCGAATATTCAGAGACATTAGTTCACAAAAGCCCCTTAAGGACTTTGCAATTGCCAAAGAGATCAAAGCTGGAAGCGGCACTGCATACGCCAATGCATTCATACTAAAGCCAGCGTTGTGGGGAATGGGTGTAGATCTTAAAGAGCTTGTAAAGGCATGGCGCACAAAAAGCATTTAGTGATCTACTTATTGGCATGCCTAACATCTTTACCGCCACGTGATGGGTCTGAAAAAAACGAAGCCTTTCGCCGGTCGGGCGCGGCCAACCATTTACGGAACGCTACTGAGATCAGGAGCTCGTCGCTTGCGGGCAGGAGCGCTACATGAAGAAAGGTCTCGGCTTTTTGGGCACATCACGTGGCAGGCGAGCGGGTTGTGCGAAACGCGAAGCGATAGTTAGATCGCACAAGATACTATGAAATTAATAGTACTCCGCGCATATTCTATGCCGGCGAGTGGCCTAAAAAGCTTGAAGAATTAGCCTAAAGCAGCCATCGATTCACCCATCCGAATCGCGCCTGCTGGCTGCCAGGCAGGGTTGAACTTCATCGCCTGCTCAGGACACAGCATCACCACGGTCGATCCGAGCAAGAAGCGACCCATTTCATCGCCTTGCTTGTATTCATACTCACCTGGTTTGTAATTCCAAGTCGTCACATCGGGCAGGCGCGGTGGATTGACTTGGCCATGCCAGACGGTAGCCATGCTGCCAACGATGGTGGCCCCCACGAGCACGTTGACGAAAGGGCCGTGAGCTGTGTCGAAGACGCAGACGACGCGCTCGTTGCGGGCAAACAGACCGGGCACGCCGCGAGCGGTGGTGGGGTTCACGCTGAAGAGATCGCCGGGCACGTAGATCATCTGCCGCAAGCTGCCGGCCAAAGGCATGTGGATGCGGTGATAGTCTTTGGGGCTGAGGTACAGGCAGGCGAAATGACCGCCTTGGAATTCTGCGGCGAGCTTCGCATCGCCGCCCACAAGCGCCGTGGTGGAATAGCTGTGGCCTTTGGCTTGGAAGATTTGATCTTTGTCGATGCGGCCAAATTGGCTGATTGCACCGTCAACCGGGCAGATGTAATCGGCTTGCGCGAGTGGACGTGCGTCGGGCTTGAGCGGGCGAGTGAAAAATTCGTTGAAGCTTTTGTAGCTGGCGGAATCGGGGTTGAGCGCCTCGGCCATGTTCACGCCGTAGCGCTTGATGAACCAATTGATCGCGGCTGTCGTCGTGCTGCCGCCTTCGGTGGAGGCGAGCTTGCCCATGAATTGGGTGAGCAGTTTTTTGGGGAGCAGATATTGGGGGAGAACGGCTAGGCGGTCAGACATCTTGGAATCTTTCGGTTGCAATCAATTCTAGGAGCAAAATAAGCCCATGATTCATAAAACGCCTTCAGCTTCAGCTCCGATTTTTAGACTTCAAAACCTCAACAAACATTTCGGCGCCAACCATGTCGTGCAAAATCTCTCGTTTGAGATTGCCGCTGGCGAATGCCTCGGCGTGATCGGTCCCAATGGCGCTGGCAAAACCACGACGATTCGCATGAGCTTGGGGCAAACCGCGCCCGACAGCGGCGAGATTGAGATTCTGGGGATGCGCATGCCCCAAGAGGCGAGCGCGATCAAGGCACGCCTAGGTGTGGTGAGCCAGTTTGACACGCTCGATCCCGATTTCACGCTGGAAGAAAACATCCTTGTGTATGGGCGCTATTTCGGCATGAAGAAGGCGCAGATCGAGCCGCGTATTCCGAAGCTGCTGGAGTTTGCATCTTTAACTAGCAAAGCGAAATCCAAACCGGGCGAACTCTCCGGCGGGATGAAGCGCCGCCTCTCGCTCGCTCGCTCTCTTGTGAACGATCCTGATCTGTTACTGCTCGATGAGCCCACAACGGGGCTTGATCCGCAGGCAAGACACCTGATGTGGGAGAGACTGCAAATGCTCACAGCGCAAGGTAAATCTATTTTGCTCACCACGCACTTTATGGACGAGGCCGAGCGCCTGTGCCATCGGTTGCTCGTGATTGATCATGGCAAAAAGATTGCAGAAGGCAGGCCGCGCGAGCTGATTGCGCAGCATCTGGAGCCTGATGTGATGGAAATTTATGGGGAAGGCGCTTTGATGCTGCAACACGAAGCCAGCCTCACGCAACATGCAGCGCGCGTGGAGATCAGTGGCGAAACCTTGTTTCTCTACACCCGTGATGCCCAGCCCCTGCTTGCCGCGCTGCAATCTTTTCCCAAACTGCGCACCTTGCACCGCCCGGCGAACTTGGAAGACCTGTTTCTCAAGCTCACCGGGCGGCAGATCCGCGAAGACGGTTAGAATCAATTTCATAGCGCTCTACGCAGGTTCTATGCCGGCGATATGCCAAAAACTTTTAAAAGTCCCAACTAAAAATGTCTCCAAGCCTCTTCGCCTCTTCCATCTGGCGCATGCCCCGCCTCTCTCTGCGCTGGTGGCCGGTGTTTCTGCGCAACCTGCTCGTGTGGCGCAAACTGTTTTGGCCCAGCCTCTTGGGCAACACCGCCGATCCGCTGATCTCGCTCGTGGCCTTCGGCTATGGCTTGGGCACGCTGGTCGGCGCAGTCGATTGGAATGGCACGGCCATGCCTTACCTCGTGTTTGTGGCCAGCGGCTACATGTGCACCAGCGCCATGAATGCGGCCAGCTTTGAAATTCTGTATTCGGGCTATTCGCGCATGGCTATTCAGAAAACTTGGGATGGCATCATGAATGCGCCGATCACGCTGGATGATGTGGTGCTTTCCGAGCTGCTGTGGGCAAGCTTCAAGGCGCTATTTACCACGCTGGCCATCCTCTGCGTGATGGTGGCACTTGGCATCGTGAAGCATCCACAGGTCTTGCTGGCCTTACCCATCGTCGCCCTCGTCGCGTTCAGTTTCGCCTGTATGGGGCTGATCTTCACCGCGCTGGCCAAGGGCTATGATTTTTTCACTTACTACTTCACCCTTTTCCTCGTTCCGATGACGTTTACCAGCGGCGTGTATTTCCCCCGCACACAACTGCCCGCTTGGCTGCAAACCATCACAGACTTTTTGCCGCTCACAGCCGCCGTCGAGCTGGTGCGTCCGCTGTTTGTGGGGCAGATGCCAGCAACGCCCGTCAAACACCTGACTGTTTTGCTGGTATTCGGGGCTCTAGCGCTCTGGCTGGGCTTAGCGCTGATTCGCAAACGTCTTAAGGCTTAGGCAAACCTTTTCAGGTAGAC
>JBJTSL010000370.1:0-2608 GCA_046076625.1 Allobrachymonas sp. | reverse complement strand
GCCAACGATCGCTGCGCGGCTTCGGAACTCATCAGGTAATCAAGCTCAGCTTCTTGCATTCGCTGGCCAAAGCGATCTGTTTCGGGGAATCGATGCATCAGGTTGGTGAGCCACCAAGAAAAGCGCTCGGTGCGCCAGATTTTGCGCAGGGCGCGTTGGGAATAGCCGTCAATGCCATCGCCCTGCTTCTCGCCATAGTGCTGAATCAGGGCTTCCGAGAGCATCGTCACATCGCTGGCCGCGAGGTTCAGGCCCTTGGCGCCCGTGGGTGGCACGATATGCGCCGCGTCGCCAGCCAGAAAAAGCTGGCCCCAGCGCATGGGCTCGCTCACGAAGCTGCGCAGCGGCGCGATGCTTTTTTCAATGGATGGGCCGGTGATGATGTCTTGGGCCACATGCGCTGGCAGGCGCGCTTGCAATTCGTCCCAAAAACGGGCGTCGCTCCAGTCTTCCACTTTGTCGCTCATGGGGCATTGCACGTAATAGCGGCTGCGCGTCAGGCTGCGCATGGAGCAGAGCGAAAAGCCCTCCGGGCTGTTGCCATAAATGATGGCATGGGGCGAGACGGGCGGTACATCGGCCAACACGCCGAGCCAGCCAAAGGGGTAATCGCGCAGAAACTCTTGGCGTCTATCAGCCGGAATGCTCTGGCGGCTTACGCCATGAAAACCGTCGCAGCCCGCTAGAAAATCGCAACGGATCTCTTGCGCTACGCCGTCTTTCAGATAGCGAATCACGGGCTGCGCCGTGGTCAGCTCATGCAGGCTCACATCCTTGGCTTCATAGATGGTTTGCAGGCCACAGGCGGCGCGATGGTCCATCAAGTCTTTGGTCACTTCCGTCTGCCCATAGGCTGTGACGGTTTTGCCGCCTGTGAGCTTGGGCAGGTCAATCGTGTGAAGCTGGCCTGCAAATGAGAGGTTTAGGTGCTCATGCGGCACACCTTCTTGCAGCAGCCGCCGCCCCACGCCCGCGCTGACCAACGCATCCACGGTGGTTTGCTCCAGAATGCCCGCGCGGATGCGGCTCAGCACATACTCGCCGCTTTGGCGCTCCACAATGATGCTGTCAATTCCGGCTTTGTGTAGCAACGCGCCAAGCAGCAAGCCTGCGGGGCCAGCGCCAATGATGCCGATTTGGGTGCGATGGGTTGTCATGCCATGCAGTGTAGGAAGGCCGCTTTCATCTCGACCAAGGCATATACAGTCTTTGTACGATCATCAAGCTAATTGCGCGATAATCGCACAATGAATATCTCTGGCAATGATTTGCATTCCGTCGCCGCTGCTGACTGGATCGAAGGGGCAGCCAAAGCGTTTGCTGTGCTGGAGAGTTTTTCAGCAGAAAGGCAACGCTTGTCTGTGTCGCAGATTGCGCTGCGAACCGGGCTCACCCGTGCTGCCGCGCGGCGGCATGTGCTCACCCTACAGGCCTTGGGCTATTTGGAGGGTGAAACGCAAACACGTTCGCCGCACTATTGGCTCACTCACCGCGTGTTGCGCTTGGCAGGAAGCTACTTGGCTTCCGCACGGCTGCCGCGCGTGGTCCAGCCCACACTGAATCGCTTGGCACTCCAAACGGGGCAAGCCTTGTCGGTAGCGGTGTTGGATGAGGCGCATGCGGTGATCGTGGCGCGAAGCGGTGAGCATCGCATTGCCAGCCGCACCTTGCCCTATGGCGTGAATTTGGGGGCACGCTTGGCCGCATTTGCAACCAGCACCGGCCGCGTGTTGCTGGCGCAACTGTCTGCCCAACAATTGAAGAATTTTTTAAGCACGCACGAGCGCCCCAAACTCACCGCACACACCATTACGAATGTTGCGCAGCTTCGCCGCTGCATTCAAAACGCAGCAGCGCAAGGCTATTGCGAAGTGCATCAAGAGCATGAGCTGGGCGTTTATGCGCTCGCCGTTCCCTTGCATGATGCACAAAACCGAGTGGTCGCAGCGATGAATTTGGTATTGGCCAATGCCAAACACAATGCACCGCGATCAACCGATGCGCTGCAAAAATCGTATCTGACTGCGATGCAAGAAGCGGCAACTGAACTGCGAATGCTGCTTTGATTGGGCATTCAAGCAGGCAGGGTATGCAGCGGAAGGTCATGCTGCTGCGCCAATTGAGCGATTTCTTGAAAGCTGAGACGCTTGAAGAAATCACGAGTTGCTCGATGCGAAGCTGCTAAGCATAGATCGCGCGAGTCGTTGAGTGTCAATCCGATGCAGGCGTCCAAAGCGCGAGCGAAATGCGGCTCCAGCGCAGCAATCGCCACTCGCCCATCCTTGCACGGCATGACTTGGTAGAAAGCATGAGCGCCACCGATGAGGCCGTCTGGCTTGGTGAGTTTCCAATGTCTCGGCAACGCGAGGTATTGTGCGGCTTGGCTGAGGCCAACGGTCTGTTGACTGCTGCGACCCGTGGCGCTTTGTTGGATGACGGCGGCAAGCACGGCTTCCACGGCGAGCAGGCTGCCGCCCATGTCGGCAAACAGCGTGGGCGGGAGTTCGAGGCCGGTGACCAGGCCATGTTCGGCCATATAGGTGAGGTCATGGCCGGGCACTTCAGGCGCGGCGGTGTCGCCGACGATGCTGACCAGATTCAAATGCGG
>JBJTSL010000369.1:0-4616 GCA_046076625.1 Allobrachymonas sp. | reverse complement strand
CGCTGGTCTGTCTTGTAGCGTGCCCCTGCGCGACAAGATGGGCGAGACACAAATCAGACGGCTACACATGTAGATCGATCAGGAAAAAGGTTTTCGGACGCGGGTTCAATTCCCGCCAACTCCACCACCTATTTGGCCCTTGGCTTGTCACGAGCCAAGGGCTTTTCAATATTTGGAAGGATTATCACCATGGGCGCGCAATGGAAAGCCAAAGGCAAAGCACAAGCGGCGGATGCTCGGGGGAAGTTGTTTGGGCGGTTGGCCAAGGACATCATGATGGCTGCGAAGAGCGGAGCTGATCCTGCTTCTAACTCGCGATTGCGGCTGGTGGTCGAGCAGGCGCGCAAGGCATCGATGCCCAAGGATACGCTGGAGCGGGCCATCAAGAAGGGCGCGGGTTTACTGGGCGATGCGGTGAGCTTTGAGAGCGTGATGTATGAGGGCTATGCGCCGCATCGCGTGCCGGTGATGGTGGAATGTTTGACGGATAACGTGAATCGCACGGCGCCTGAGATGCGGGTGCTGTTTCGCAAAGGACAACTCGGCACTTCAGGTTCAGTGGCTTGGGATTTTTCGCATGTGGGCTTGATTGAGGCTCAGGGCGCATCCAAAGATGCCGATGCGGAAATGGCAGCGATTGAGGCGGGGGCGCAGGATGTGCAGCTGCCGCAGGCGGGCGATGAGAGCGATGATGGCAGCGAGGCGATGCCGCTCTTTATCACCGATGCAGCGGATTTGGATGTGGTGAGCCGCGCTTTGCCTGCGCAGGGCTTTACTGTCGTTTCAGCCAAACTCGGTTATTTGCCGAAGAATCCGATAAGCGCGGCGAGCCTATCTGCCGAGCAACGTGCGGAAGTGGAAGACTTCTTGGCCGCGATTGATGGCAGTGATGATGTGCAGCAGGTGTTTGCGGGCTATAGCGCTTAACGCTTCTTCGCTGCCGAGCCGGCAGATTTCTTAGCCACTGGCACTGCCTTTTTCGCAACGGCCTTTTTTGCCGCAGGCTTCTTGGCTGAAGCTGGAGCAGCAGCAGGCTTTGCGCTCGGCGCAGGCGCAGCCACTGGCGCAATACCCACCTGCACGCCTGCCACCTCTTGCGCTTTGGTCAACAAGACTTGATGCTCGGCCAGTAAATAATCGCCAATGTCGGTCACATCGGGCACTGCGCGGCGGCAGGCGATCAAACCGTAGTCCAAGCGGCCCGCATAGCTTTGCACGGTGACGTTGAGCGCCATGCTGTGGATGGAAATCGATACGGGATAAAAGCTGGCCAGTTTTGCGCCAGCAAAATACAAAGGCACCGGGCTGCCGGGCACATTGGAAATCACCAAATTCGCCACGGGCGGGATGGCAGTGATCAGACCCGAGCGTGAGGCCGCTGAGGCAAGGCCAGAGACGAGCCAAGGCGCGGCAATCAAAGGAAAATCGGTGGGCATGGACGAGTTCATGCCGGCCATCATGGCTTTGTTGGCTTCGGCGGATTCGCGCACGAGCTGCAGGCGCTTCACCGCATCGGGTTCATCCGTGGCCAGCGAGACGATCATGCCGCTGACTTGGTTGTTCGCAGTCGTATCCCCAGGCGCACGCAGGCTCATCGGCACAGCAGCGAGCAATGGTTTGTTGGGCAGGTCGTTGTGATCCTTCAGATACTTGCGCAGCGCGCCAGCGGTCGTGGCCATGACCACATCGTTGAGTGAGCCGCCCAAGGTTTTGCCAATGAATTTGGTCTCAGCCAACGAAATGGTGCGGCCTGCGAAGGTGCGTTGGTTGGTGATGGCCACGTTGAGCAGGGTGCGCGGACCGAAGATTTTGAAGTCTTTGGGCGGGCCCCAACGGCGCTTGCCATCGTCGTCGCGTTTGGGCGTGAGCAAGCCGCGCAGGCCTGAGAGCAGCGCGGGAGCACCTTGCGCGAGCTGGATGAATTGGCTGGCCATGTTTCGAGCGGCAGCACCAGCCAGCTCAGCCATGCCGAGTTGATAGCGATTGCTACGCACGCGCGGGCGGGGTGGCTTGACGAGGCGGCCCGTGGGCTCCAAATCAAAAATCGATTGCGCCACGGCAATGCCGCCCTGCCCATCCATGCCGGCGTGATGCGCTTTGGTGTAGAGCGCCGCTTGCCCGCTTTTGAGGCCACTGATGATGAAGAACTCCCAGAGCGGGCGGCTGCGATCCAATAGGCTCGAATGCAGGCGCGCCACATACTGCTGCAACTGCCGATTGGTACCCGGCTTGGGCAGCGCGATGTGGCGTACGTGGTAATCCAAATCCACCGCCTCATCTTCCACCCACACCGGATTGGTCAAATCAAATGGAATCAGCGCGAGTTTGCGAGTGAACAAATCGGCCAGATGCATGCGCTCGGACAGGCGCTGCTTGGCATGCTCGTAAAAATCCGCCGCATCCATGCCTTCAGGCATATCGAGCACACAGAGCGAGCCCACATGCATGGGCATTTCTGGACTTTCCAAATGCAAGAACATCGCGTCTTGCGCGCTCAAATGGTTCATGATGACTCCTACTGCTGTGCGATTGGGCAGTTTGCCCCATTATGTTTTATCGCTCGGCTGGCCAAACCCGTGCATACCCGATGGCAGATCGAAGCAGTCACGGGGGAGACTTTTCAGCGTCTATTTTTCAGCCAACCCAGCCCAGCACTCGTGCTGCCCGCCACTGCGCCGCGCGCAGGCTTGTATTCGCAGCCAATTGGCTCGGTATAGCCCAACGCATCGATCAGATCGAATAGATAGGGGTGGTTGATCTCGCCCACATCGGGCTCAAAACGCTCAGGCACGCCAGCGATTTGCAAATGGCCGACGCGGCCAGTGGGCAGATAGGCTTTGAGCTTGGCGGCCAGATCGCCTTCGGTGATTTGACAGTGATACAGGTCCATCTGCACCTTGAGATTGGGTGCGCCGACTTCATTCACGATTTCATGTGCATGGTCTTGCCGGTTCAGAAAATAGCCGGGTACATCACGCTGGTTGAGCGGTTCAATCAGCAACGTAATGCCCAGTGGGGCGGCTTGCGCTGCCGCCCAGCGCAAATTGGCGATATAGGTGGGCTGCAGCGCTTCACGCTCCATGCCTTGCGGCATGCATCCGGCCATCACATGCACGCGCGGGCAGGCGAGCGTGCTGGCGTAGCGCAAGGCAAACCCTAGGCCGGCGCGAAACTCCGCCTCTCTGCCAAGCAAGGCTGCTGTGCCGCGCTCACCATTGGCGATGGCGGCTGCGATGCTGGCAGGCTCTGTGCCAGCCGGTGGTGCATTCAGCAGGATCAGCGATTGTTTGGCGGCTTCTAAAAGTTGGGCGATTTCTTGCGGCGTGAGTTGATAGGCAAACTGAAATTCCACGGCAGAAAAGCCATCTTTCGCAGCTGCTTCAAAGCGCTGCTCAAAAGGCATTTCGGCATACATCATGCTCAAGTTGGCAGCGAATTTTGGCATGGTGATGAATCTTGAAAGAAGGTTGAATACTATAAATTAAATAGCAAACTACGAATATTTTGTGCCGGCAAACAGTAATTTTTACTCTTAAATCGCCACTTGGGAGCGGCGCAACTGAGCCAGCCAGATCAAAGCCGCCGCCGTCAACGCCACAGGCAGAATCGAGCCCCAATTGAGCAGTGCCCAGCCCTGAGTCGTCACGAGTACACCGGAGGCAAACGAAGACAGCGCGAGCGTGGCGAACACACAAAAATTGAGTGCACCCTGGGCTTTGTCTTTCTCTTCAGGGGTGTACGCATCCAAGGCCAGTGTGGTCGCGCCAGTGAAGAGGAAATTCCAGCCCACGCCAAGCAGGAAGAGTGCAATGAGGAACTTGTGAAACTCCACACCCGTGAGCGCAATCGCAATGCACAGCGCATTCAGTAGCACGCCTAGGCTCATGATGCGCAGTGTGCCAAAGCGTTTAATCAGATGCCCGGTGAAAAAACCGGGCGCGAACATGCCTATCACGTGCCATTCGAGCACGAACGCCGCATCCGAAAACGGCAACCCGCACTGCTGCATCGCCAGCGGCGTCGCGGCCATGAGCAAATTCATCACGCCATAACCCAAAGCGCTGCCCAAAGCCGCCACGATGAATACCGGCTGCTTCATGATGTGCATGAGCGGCCTGCCACCTGCGGATTTGGAAGCCGCAGGCGCGGGCGGAAAGTTGATGAAAGCCATGCACAGCATGCCAAACAAAGCGACGGCTGCAAGCGCGAGATAAGCGGCGGCAAAAGGCGTCGCCATGAGGCCGCGCGTGGACGAGGCGATGTTGGGGCCCACCACCGCTCCAATCAAGCCACCCGCGAGCACGAGAGAAACGGCTTTTTCTTTGAAATCCGCCGTGGACAACTCTGCTGCGGCAAAGCGGTAAAGCTGCGCATTCGCTGCGTAGACGCCCGCAATCACTGTGGCGGCCACGAGCAGCCAAAAATTCTTGGCCCAAGCCGCGTAGAAGCACAGCAGGGCAGAGAAAAACGCCACAGCAAGACCCATCATGAAAGAGGTTTTGCGCCCCCAGAGTTTTTGAACACGGCTCACCAAGGGCGCTGCCAGCGCACCACCCACGACATAGCCCATCACCGGCAATGTGGCCATCCAACCATAGGGTGCAAGCGAAAAGCCC
>JBJTSL010000368.1:0-6400 GCA_046076625.1 Allobrachymonas sp. | reverse complement strand
GGGCGAGCCTTCAATCGGCGAGACAACCTTGACAAAGCCTTCTTCTTGCGAAATCTCGATGCCGACACCGACAAAGCGGCCACTGGTGCCCTCGCGGAATGCCTTGAAGGCTTTTTTGTCGAAATATTGGCTGTGTGGGTCAAGACCGGTGACCATGCCTTGAATGGCATCCTTGATCAGCTCTTTTTCATCGACGGGCTCCACGTAATCCGTTTTGATCATGCCAAACACGGCGGCCAGTTGCTGGAGCTCTTCCAGCGGCAGGGGCGCGAGTGCGCGCTGAGCCACGGACTGCACAGAAATCGTGGTGAGCGCGCCGGCCACCACGCCCATGGAAATCCAGCCTGCGATTTTGAGTTTTGCGTTCATACCCGCCTGTCCTTACAACTTCTGCCTTCAGGGTCACGATAGACCCGGTTCATGAGCAGAAATATACACCTTGGAGCGGGCTGTGCCCAAGCAGTTCCTGCAAATGCCTGCGAGCGGCTGGAGTTTGCTGCCAAGTGGTCAAGAATGTCACGCTTTGCCTTGGCTGGCTACAGCGGCGGCGGCCTTGGCAGCCGCCTCAGCGCTGCCCAAATGATAGCTTTTTATCGGTTTCAGTTCGGCATCCAGCTCATAGACGAGGGGAATGCCGTTGGGGATGTTCAGATTCACAATCGCCTCGTCGGAAATACCGTCTAAATACTTGACCAAGGCGCGAATCGAGTTGCCATGTGCGGCCACCACAATGCGTTTGCCGGCCTTGATGGCGGGTGCCATGGATTCATTCCAAAAAGGGATCACGCGCGCCACCGTGTCTTTGAGGCATTCGGAAAGCGGAATCTCTTCTGCCTTGAGCTTGGCATACCGCAAATCGCCGCATTCGCAGCGCGGGTCGCTCGCCTCCAGCGCTGGCGGCGGCGTGTCATAGCTTCTGCGCCAAATCAGCACTTGCTCGTCGCCGAATTTTTTAGCTGTTTCGGCCTTGTTCAGCCCCTGCAAAGCGCCATAGTGGCGCTCGTTGAGCCGCCAGTGTTTCATCACGGGCAGCCAGGTGCGATCCATTTCGTCCAAAGCGAGGTAGAGCGTACGGATGGCGCGTTTCAGGACGCTGGTGTAGGCCAGATCGAACTCATAGCCTTCGGCTTTGAGCAGTTGGCCAGCGGTCTTGGCTTGTTGTATGCCGGTGTCGGTCAAATCCACGTCGGTCCAGCCGGTGAAGCGGTTTTCAAGGTTCCAAGTGGATTCGCCGTGGCGGATGAGAACGAGTTTGTACATGGGCTTCCCTGAAGGCAAGAGTGGAAAAATTGGCTGCATCGGGCGATGCTGAGCCCGTCATTCTAAAATGCGAGTTTTGGTTTTGTGACGAATTGGGTACGCAATGAAGTTTTTGATCGATAACTGGGTGCTGTTCGTGGTGGCTTTTGGCTCGGGCGCGATGCTGCTGTGGCCGGCGGTGCGAGGCGGCTCGCTGGCCGGTGGGGGCAGTTTGAACCCGAATGCGGCGGTGAATTTGATGAACCGCGAAAAAGCCGTGGTGGTCGATGTCAGCGAAGCCACAGAATATGCGACTGGGCACATCGTAGGCTCGAAAAACCTGCCAGCGGGCGAGTTGGACGCCAAGCTGGAAGGGGCCGTGAAAAACAAGCAATTACCGCTGATTTTGGTCTGCCCCACGGGTGCGCGCGCCAGCCGACTGGTCGCAGCCGCCAAAAAGCTGGGCTATGCCAATACGCAGGCGATGGCCGGAGGTCTCAAGGCTTGGAAAGAAGCGGGTTTGCCGCTTGAAAAAGCCTGAAATGCGTCCATATTGAGCGAAGAAAGAAGATTGCCATGCAAGCTGTCAAGATGTACACCACCGCCGTTTGCCCGTTTTGCATTCGCGCCAAGCAGATTCTGAAAGCCAAGGGCGTAGCGCAGATTGAAGAAATCCGTATCGATGCAGACCCCGCGCAGCGCGAGCAGATGATGCAGATCACCGGGCGGCGCACCGTGCCGCAGATTTTCATTGGCGCGACGCATGTAGGCGGCTGTGATGATTTGGTGGCGCTGGATGGCAAGGGCGGTCTCGTTCCCCTGTTGCAAGGCGCTTAAACCATTGTCGCTCTGCGATAACCTCCTCTGATTTCCACGGCCCGCTTCTGTGGCGGGCTTTGTTTTGTTTCTCAACCTGTTTTGTTTTCCGAAAGTTTGTATGGCTGACAATCAAGTTTCTGATGTGCAAGGTGCAGCAGGCGACGCCGCTCCCGTGTTCCAAATCCAACGCGTTTATTTGAAAGACCTGTCGCTGGAGCAGCCCAATTCGCCAGCGATCCTGTTGGAAACCGAACAGCCTGCGGTGGACATTCAGCTTGGCGTGGACGTGGAGTCGGTGGCTGAGGGCGTGTATGAAGTGGGCGTGAAGGCCACCGTGACCGCCAAGATCAAAGACCGTACCTTGTTTTTGGTGGAAGGCAAGCAAGCCGGTATTTTTGAAATCCGCAATATGACACAAGAGCAGTTGCGCCCGGTGCTCAGCATTGCCTGCCCGCAAATCGTCTATCCCTACCTGCGCGCCAGCGTGGCCGACATCATCACCCGAGCGGGTTTCCCGCCTGTGCACTTGGCGGAAATCAACTTCCAAGCCATGTACGAGGCGCAGTTGGCACAAGAGCAGGCGCAGGCTTAATTTTTACGCACTTGAGGCAGTTTGCCGGCATAGAAGCTGGGTAGAATGCTATGAAAATCATAGTAATCGGGGCAGGAGCTTGGGGCACTGCGTTGGCCGTCAATGCCTGCGCAAAGCATCGGGTCAGCCTGCTGGCGCGCGATGCGAGCCAAGCCACTTCGATGCAGCGCATTCGTCTCAATGACCGCTATTTGCCGGGCTGCCAGCTGCCGAGTTCGCTGGACATTGTGCATGGCGATGCAAGCCTTGCCGCTCGTATGCCGGCAGATTTGTATGTGATTGCCACGCCCATGGCGGGCTTGACCGATAGCCTGAAGGCTTTGCTGCCGGTGACGGCACCCGTGGTGTGGCTGTGCAAAGGCTTTGATGAAAATGGCTTGCTTGGCCACGAGATTGCTGCGCAGAGTACGACAGGCCATGCAGCGAATCGCTTACTTGGCGTGCTCAGCGGCCCGAGTTTCGCGCAAGAAGTGGCGCGTGGCCAGCCCACTGCTTTAGTCGCCGCCAGCGCGCGGCCTGTTGTGAGTGAAGCGCTGGTCGATGCATTCCACAGCGAACGTCTGCGCGTCTATGACAACAGTGATGTGATTGGCGTCGAAGTTGGCGGCGCTGTGAAAAATGTGCTGGCCATTGCCACAGGCTTATGCGATGGCTTGCAGCTTGGCCTGAATGCCAGAGCAGCCTTGATCACACGAGGCTTGACCGAGATGACTCGCCTCGGCGTCGCTTTAGGTGCGCAAGCCGAGACCTTCATGGGATTGTCGGGTTTGGGCGATTTGGTGCTCACCGCAACCGGCGATTTGAGTCGCAACCGAAAAATCGGTCTGCTCCTCGCCCAAGGCCAAAGCCTGAGCGAAGCCACCGAATCGCTTGGACATGTGGCCGAAGGCGTACGCTGCGCAGGCGCTGTGCTCGCGCGTGCGAAAAGCTTGGGTGTAGAGATGCCAATCACGCAATGTGTGGTGGCTTTGCTGGCTGGCAACATTGATGCGAGCCAAACCGTGTCTCTGCTTATGGGGCGCGACCCAGGCCGAGAAATCTGATCGTTTGGGCATCCGCCGGCATGGAATCTATACAAATTGCTATTAAATATATATCGAATTGAGATTTCGCCCTAGGGAAAACCTTGCTCAAAAGCTTACCTTGCAGGCAGTGAACTGCCTAGAATGGTGCATTGCAGCAAGCTAGCGCTGCCCGCCTCAGACACAAGCAGGAGCATATTTTGGCGACCACCAGCAAAACAGACAAAAAACAAACCGCCTGCAGCACCAGCAGCCCGCGCATCATCAAAAAATACCCCAACCGCCGCCTCTACGACACCGCCAGCTCCGCCTACATCACCTTGGCCGAAGTCAAGCAGCTCGTCATTGACGGTCAACCCTTCGCCGTGCGCGATGCCAAGACGAGCGAAGATCTCACGCGTTCCATCCTGCTGCAAATCATTCTCGAAGAAGAAATGGGCGGCGTGCCCATGTTCTCAGAGGCCGCGCTGGCCAACATGATCCGTTTTTACGGTCACACCATGCAAGGTTTCATGGGCTCGATGCTGGAGAAAAATATGCAAGCGTTCACTGATTTGCAAAGCAAATTTGGCGCAGGCGCCTTGCCCACTTTAGGCTCAGTACCCAACGCGAACCAATTCATGGGCAATTTCATGGAGCAAAGCCAAGCCATGGCTGCGCAGATGCAGGAGCAGATGCTGAGTGCGTTTGGGATGAAGCGTTAGTCATCTGCCTGTGCTGAATCCTGCGGTGCTCTACTGTTTGGCTATTTCAGCAGCATCGTAGATGAACTCTGCTGCGAGCAGCAGGCGGATCACACGATTGATCATGGTGCTCAGCGCCAGCAAGCGCAACACTCCTGGCGTGCCCATGCCGCAGCAGCCTCACTTCTCACAGCCTGGGTCTCAAGCTGTAGATTCGGGCAAAGCGAGGCCGTGGAGCGGACGGCCAAGGCATTGACAGAAGCGATCGTGAGCAAGGTCTGCCGTTTCACGGGTTCGTATGTTCTGCACACGCGGGTTCTAGGTCAATCACCTGAGAGGTAATGGCCACCCTGCTGCTGTTTTTCATAGGAAAGTGAATATTCCATCTAAGCGTATACCCTAGTGCGAAAAACCAGGCAGTCGGTAAAAGACATACCAACCGGTTGGTTTTGTTCTTCTATTCCTCTCAACATGACAGAAGCAACTCACCCGACGCGCCTGAAGCTCTTGGATACTTCGCTACAGCTGATCCGCGCCAAGGGCTACAGCGCGACCACGGTGGACGATGTGTGCCGCGCGGCAGCGGTGACCAAGGGCGGGTTTTTCCACCATTTTTCATCCAAAGAGGATTTAGCCATTGCTGCCACGAGGCATTGGAGCGAGGTGACGGGCGCGCTGTTTGACGCAGCGCCTTATCAGCGCCTCGGTGACCCGCGCGATCGCATCTTGGCGTATATCGACTTCCGCTCGCAGATCGTGCAGGGCGATTTAGCTAATGTCACTTGCTTGCTTGGCACCATGGTGCAAGAGACCTACGACAGCCACCCCGCGATTCGAGCGGCCTGCCAAGCCGGGATTGAGAGTCACGCGCGCACGCTCGAGCCTACGCTTGCGCAGGCGAAGGCGCTGTACGCGCCAAACGCCGACTGGAGCCCCGAGAGCGTCGCCTTGTACACGCAAGTGGCGCTGCAAGGCGCGTTTGTTGTGGCCAAGGCGCAGGGCGATGCGACTGTGGCGATCAGCTTCATCGCGCATTTGCGCCGCTATGTGCAAGGCCTACTCACGCCAACGCCCGCCGCTCAAGCGCAGCCCGACACTTACCTCGATGGCTACATCATGGTCGTGCCGCAAGCTAAGCGCGAAGCCTTCATCGCGCATGTGAAGCAAAGCATTCCGATTTACAAAGAATATGGTGCATTGAGAGTGCTTGACAGTTGGGCGGATGATCTTCCAGGCGGTGGGCGCATCAACTCCTACAGCCATGCCGTGCAATTGCAAGAGGGCGAAGCGCTTGTGTTTTCTTATATCGAGTGGCCCAGCAAAGCTGTGCGCGATGCCGCTTGGCCGCGCATCTTGCGCGACCCTCGTATGCACCCCGATGTCAACCCCATGCCCTACGACTACAAGCGCATGCTGCGTGGCGGTTTTCAAACCATTGTTCAGGCCTGATTCAAACCAAAGGAGCCGCGATCATGATCCAACTTGCACTCACTATTTTGGCCATCGCCTTGTTGGCTGTATTGGCCTATGCCGCCACGAAGCCAGACAGCTACACCGTCAGCCGAAGTCAGCGGATCAACGCGCCAGCAGAGCTACTCCATGGCATCATCAACACGCCGCGCGAGTTTGAAAAGTGGAGCCCGTATTCGCCCCGTGATCCGCAGCTAAAAAACACCTACAGCGGCCCAGCCAGCGGCGTCGGCGCGCGCAATGACTTTGCGGGCAACAACCAAGTCGGCCAGGGTTCGGTAGAAATCATTCGCAGCACCGCGCCCAGTGAGGTGGCGATGCGCCTCATCATGGTCAAGCCCTTTGCGGCAGACAACGAAGTGATCTACAGCCTCAAACCACAAGGCGCAGCCACGCAAGTGACTTGGGCGATGACCGCGAAGAATCCGTACTTTGCCAAAGTCATCGGTGTGTTCATCAACATGGACAAGATGATTGGCGGCGATTTTGAAGTAGGTTTGCAAAAGCTCAAAGCGCTGGCGGAGAAGAGCTAGACACTATGAAATCAATAGCACTCCGCGCAGATTCTATGACGG
>JBJTSL010000367.1:0-2042 GCA_046076625.1 Allobrachymonas sp. | reverse complement strand
CTTCGTGTGATTGCAGTTACTTTTTACAATCAAATTCTTCATGTCAAGCAAAAATCTTGCGGATCTGCTTGTAGCCACACGCTCGTGCAATTGGACAGCATCAAATTGACACTCGCCACATCGGAGACCAAGCCGCCAGGTGTGGCAATCACCGCGCGCTCATGGTCAGCAATCAGTTGTTCCAGCGCCCTGCGCTCATAGCGGCGATAGGCATTGATGCCAAACAGCGCCTGGATCTCAGCGACGCCTGCCCCGGCAAGCTTTTCAATCTCGGCACTCATTTCAATAAACGGATAGCCAATGTCTCGCGCCAGCATCTGCCCGAGCGTGGATTTACCCGCACCGCGCAGCCCCACCAAAGCGATTCTTTTTGAATGTTTTGGCCCACTCGCCGGCATAGAATCTGCGTGAGGTGCTCCTAAATAATGAGCGAAGTTCAGCCTGAGATGCTTGAGCTGCACCTCGTCCAAATTCCGCGTCAGTTCACGCAGCATCAGCCATTCAGGATGCGCCGTGGTGAAGTCTCCGAGCAGCTCTGCCAATGCGCAGTTCAACGCATCGGCCACTTGCTGCAGGATCAAGATCGAGGCATTGCCCGTGCCGTATTCGAGGTTGGCCAAATGCCGCTCAGACACATCTGCCGCCTTGGCCAATGCCTTGCGGGTGAGCCCGCGCCGTGCCCGTTGTGAGCGCACGCGCTCGCCTAAGGCCACCAAAAGGGGGCTTTTTCCCTCCGCTTCTGGCGTCTGAGTGGGCGAAACATGCAATATAGTGCTTGACATTGTGGTATTTCTAGATTTACAGTTCGACTAGCATTATGTTGCATGACAACAGCGCACGCGTCAAACCCGTGCCCGAGGAGACCTGAAATGACACCCAACCACCAAACAACCGCCGCGCCCGCGCAATTGAACTTTGCGGCGCATTTGCTCGCACTCAATTCGGAGCGTTCAAGCAAAACTGCCTTGATCGATGACCAAGGCAGCTTGACCTATGGCGAATCGACACAGCAGGTGCAGTGCGTAGCCAGCAGTCTGGCTGCCAGCGGCTTGCGTCGCGAGGAGCGCGTCTTGCTGCTCATGCACGATTGCACCGATTGGGTTACATCGTTTCTCGGCTGCCTACACGCCGGCATCGTACCGGTCGCGGTGAACACGCTGCTCACGGCGGATGACTATGCCTACATGCTCGAGCACAGCCGCGCACAAGCAGCGCTCGTCTCTGCGGCACTGCTTCCCACGCTGCAAGACGCGTTGCAAAAGAGTGCACATCAGGTCAAAGACATCTATGTCTCGCGCGCAACGCAAGCACTGCCGCCCGGCTGCACCGCTTGGACGCAATTGCTCGGCGCGATGCCGCAGCTCAAGCCCTGCCCCACGCTGGGCGACGAAGCGGCTTTCTGGCTTTATTCCTCTGGCTCCACCGGCCGCCCCAAAGGTACGGTTCACACCCACGCGAATGCGTTTTACACCGCCGAGCTGTATGGCAAAGGTGTGCTGGGCATTCAAGAAAGCGACGTGTGCTTCTCGGCCGCAAAGCTCTTCTTCGCCTATGGCTTAGGCAATGCGCTGAGCTTTCCCTTGAGCGTGGGTGCAACCACCATTCTCATGGCCGAGCGCCCCACGCCCGATGCCACCTTCAAGCGCTGGACCGGCGGAATCGGCAACACCAAGCCCACCATTTTCTTCGGTGCACCTACAGGCTTTGCCGGCATGTTGGCGGCTCCCAACTTACCCAAGAAGCAAGACATTGCCCTGCGCATGTGTTCCTCAGCCGGCGAAGCGCTGCCCGCAGAAATCGGCCAAAAGTTCAAAGCCTACAGCGGCGTGGATATTGTTGACGGCATTGGCTCCACCGAGATGCTGCACATCTTCTTGTCCAACAAACCGAACGACGTGCGCTACGGCACCACGGGATGGCCTGTGCCCGGCTACGAAGTGGAATTGCGCGGTGAAAATGACGACTCCGTGCCAGACGGCGAGCCCGGTGATCTCTACATCAAAGGCCCGAGCGCCGCCCTGATGTATTGGCAAAACCGCGAA
>JBJTSL010000366.1:0-3607 GCA_046076625.1 Allobrachymonas sp. | reverse complement strand
CCTGCGCCAAGATGTGTTCTTGATAGTCCATCTGCCAAGCCACCCGGATCATCGCTTGCGCAGCCTTGCGATACAACGCACTCCCTCGACCCGAGCCAAAGCCTTCAATCAGTTGGTGGATGTAAGCGCTTAAGACTTCATCGGGCGGTAAGCCGCGGATCTGCGCATCGCTGAGCAAATCATGCAAACCTTGCTGCACACGGCTGCGCTCGCGGTCAATGATGGCCGTCACAATGGCTTCCTTGGTTGGGAAGTATTGATACAGCGTGCCGATAGAAAAACCCGCCTTGGCGGCGATTTTGTTGGTGCTCAAAGCCTCTAAACCATCTTGCTCCACAATCTGAGCAGTGGCTTCATAAAGCGTTTCCATCGTGGCCTGTGCGCGCGCCTGTGAGGGCTGGCGACGCAGGAAAGACACGGCCTTGCGGGCCATTGAGGCTTTGGGCGATGGCATATTCAAAATCTGAGCAGCAAGCGAGTTTGAAATCTGAGGAAAGCTCAGTATATTCTGCCTTATGAACTCCATCAACGACACAACGCAAGTGCCTCAGACAAGCCCAAGCATGACGATTCGTGCGTTGCAGGTCGATTTCTCGCAAGGCTTTGATCGGCGCTGGTTTGGTGGCGATGCATTCCGCTCAGCCTATTTCAATGCGATGTCAATGACCTTTCCTACGGGCGAGCAGAGCTTCATCGATTCAGTCAAAGGCGTTGATCACTTGGTTGATGAGCGCATTGAGAGCACGTCGGAACGTGCTGCTTTGCGTGCGAATCTGACCGATTTCAGCGCACAAGAGGCCACGCATCGCCACATCCATGCGCAATACAACGCAGTTCTGGCCAACCAAGGCTTTGAAAATGCGGTGGAACAGCGCATCGAAAAGCGCTTGGAGCGCTATAAAAACGAGCACCCGATGAACCTATTGGCAGCCACATGCGCCTACGAGCACTACACCGCCATCCTGAGCGACGTGATGCTGAAAAATCCCGCTGCGAGTGAAACCATGCAACCCATGATGCGCCGCCTGTGGCTCTGGCATGCGCTGGAAGAGACGGAGCATAAAGCCGTGGCCTTTGATTTGTACAAACGCTTGGGTGGTCACGAGCGCGGGCGCATCGTGGCTTATCTCATCGCCATGGTCCTCATGCAGATGGATGCCTTCTTGCAAACGACGAACAACCTGCGGCGCGATGGAACGCTATGGAAACCCTCCACGCTCTGGGGCGCACTGACGTTTTATTTTGGCCGCCCCAGCCGTGGCAATGGATGGGTTTGGATGACAACCAAGCCATTGCTGGCGTATTTCAAACGCGATTTTCATCCGAATCAACTCGGTGAGCCCGCGTTGCCGCGCATCTATGCGAACGAGCATGCACAAGACTGGCGTGTGGTGCGGCAGGCTTCAGTGGTTCCTTACCAGCAACCGGCTTAGACCATGGAAATGGTAAAGATTGCTGTATTGCGGTGACTCGATCAAACGCAGCTTCGGCAACCGCTCAAACAAAATCGGCAATGTACTGCACAGCTCCAAGCGAGCCAGCGGCGCACCCACGCAGAAATGCAGGCCTGCACCGAAGCTGGCCATGGGCTTGATGGCCCGTGCGATATCAAACACTTGCGGCTGCGGCCATATGCTCGGGTCGCGATTGGCAGCGGCCAGCAGCAAGGCCACTTGGTCGCCGCGCTGAAACTCTCGCCCTTGGATTTCTACATCCTCATACGCCCATCGGTTGAACATATGCAGCGGTGGGTCATAGCGCAGAATCTCTTCAACACAGGCTGATGCGTTGTCTCGCGTGATGCGCGTGCCGGTTTGCAGCAGTGTTTTCACACCATTGCCTATGGTGTGCACCGTGGCTTCGTGGCCAGCATTGAGCAGCAGTATGCAGGTGCTGATCAGCTCGTCGGCGGAGAGCCTTTCCCCTGCCGCTTCAGCGGCAATCAGCTCGGTGATCAAGTCATCGCTCGGCGCTTGACGGCGAGCATCAATATAGCTGCGCAGAAAAGATACGAACGCTTCAGTCGCAGCCACGGCGCGATCCTCCGTCTGGCGCGTGCGCCCGGCCATATACATGCCCACCATCGCGCGAGACCATTGAAGCAAATCATCACTCATAGTTTCAGGCACACCGAGCAGACGCGCGATGATGATCACGGGCAACTTCTGGCCGAAGTGCGACAGCAGATCAAACTCAGCAGAAGGAAATTCATCAATCAACTGATGTGCCAAGCTTTCAATTTCCGGCTGCAAGGCCGCAATGCGCCGCGAGGTGAAGGCGCGCAGCACCAGATTGCGAAGCCGCGTGTGGCGCGGCGACTCCAGCTCCAGCATGGAATGCGCCTCCACCGCATAAAACGGCTTCAAATGTTCAGGGATCACAGGAGCGCGTTCGGGCAATACTTCGCGCCCAAAGCTGCGGCT
Source organism: Allobrachymonas sp. (assembly GCA_046076625.1). Classification (GTDB taxonomy): domain Bacteria; phylum Pseudomonadota; class Gammaproteobacteria; order Burkholderiales; family Burkholderiaceae_C; genus JANMDU01. Next base: position 1,184 of record JBJTSL010000366.1, on the reverse strand, counting down.
GCGCAAGATGGCGTTCACCGCTGCGTAGTCTCCCGTGGCCAGCATGCCGTATTCTTCCCAATGAAAAAACGGCCCCATAGCCCTTGCCCGCTCATAAAAAGGGTACGGGTTTTGAACGAAGGCGGCGTCAAGGGGCGATTGAGAAAGCTGCATTTGGGTATTTTGCGCGATCTCTCGGTCTTGTTGGGTTGCTTCGTTTTTGATAGCATGTTGCGCAGCTTCTGTGCCGGCTAGTGGCTGATTTGGCTTGTTTTTTGCGCTCTTAGGGGCTTTGCGCTCTGGTGGCCTGTGCAAACCGCCTTCGGGTAGGCTCATGGTGCTGCTCGCGAGCCAGGCGGGACTCCCCGCCTTGAATGACAAAGTGAAAGCGCCCCGCGCTTTCAAACGCTGCGCTGCACAAATCGCCCACCCGAAGGCGGCTTGCACAGGCCGGGGGTTGGCGAGCGCGCGCTATAACACTCACACCGTCTTTGTCGCACAGCAAGCCTCAACAGGTGATGAGGGCGACTTTAAGAACTTAGGTTATAAATCGAGGCATGCAGCAACGTACTTCTATCTCATTTCAGTCTTGGCTTTGTTATATGGCCAACTTGAAGTCGGCAGCACAATAAACCTCATCACATATGTCCAAGGCAAAAGCTGCGTTCGAGAGTTCTATCAAAGATGCCGAGGATCTCTTGGCGCACTTTGACGCCTTGCCTAAACCACCTCCGGAGAACGCCGAAGTTCTCAAGCGTGCAGGTCTTGTAATGGCACTTACGGCATGGGAAACCTACGTGGAAGACCGCGTGCTGGAAGAAGTCTCGACGCGTCTTCGCGTGGTCAATGGCAGTTACGTAGGAAAGTTTGTCCTCCGCCGACTTGAAGAAGAACTCAGACGCTTTCATAACCCAACATCCGAGAAAGCGCGCAAGTTGTTCAGCGATTTTCTGGAAGTCGATGTAACGGCTAAGTGGGAATGGCAGCACTACGACAGCACGAAGGCAAAGAAGACTCTTGATGAACTTCTCTCCAAACGCGGGGGTGCTGTTCACAGATCTAAGCCGTCAACTGCTGGTATCTCTCCCGCCCCACATTTGGTGAAACGTGAAGACCTTGAAAAGTCCATCCGCTTTCTCAAAGGTCTCGTAGAGGTAACAGACAAGGCGTTGCTGGAAGAATAAGGTCTAACCCCTCAGGTAAAG
>JBJTSL010000365.1:0-2137 GCA_046076625.1 Allobrachymonas sp. | reverse complement strand
ATTGGCTTCGTACATCAGGCGCAGCTTGCCGGCCTTCTCCGGTTCGCGCTTGTCCCACGGATACATGAAGATGCCGCCACGCGTCAAGATGCGGTGCACATCGGCCACCATAGCCGCGATCCAGCGCATATTGAAATCTTTGCCCCGCGGGCCTTCTTTGCCCGCCAAGCACTCATCAATGTAGCGGCGTACGGGCGGTGCCCAGTGGCGCATATTGCTCATATTGATGGCAAATTCTTTCGTGTCTTCGGGGATGCGCACATTCGCATCGGTGAGTACGAAGCTGCCTTGCTCACGATCGAGCGTGAACATCACCACGCCTGCGCCCACAGTGAGCACGAGGGTAGTTTGCGGGCCATAGATGCAGTAGCCAGCGGCCACTTGTTTGCTGCCCGCTTGCAAAAAGTCTTGTTCTGTGACGGCCGCGCTTCCTTCCGGTTTTTTCAATACGCTGAAAATTGTGCCAATGCTCACATTGATGTCAATATTGGATGAGCCATCCAGCGGATCAAACAGCATCAGGTATTCACCTTGGGGATAGCGGTTGGGCACCACATAGATACTGTCCATCTCCTCTGAGGCCATGGCCGCCAAATGGCCGCCCCATTCGTTGGCTTCGATCAAGACTTCATTGGCGATGATGTCCAGTTTTTTCTGCATCTCGCCTTGCACGTTTTCTGATTCTGCCGAGCCGAGCACACCACCCAGAGCACCTTTATTCACCGCATGGCTGATGCTTTTGCATGCTCTGGCAACGATCTCCAGTAGCAGGCGCAGCTTCGGAGGAATCTGACCGCGGGGGTCGGTTTCGCTCTTGCTTTCGCGTTGCTTTTCGAGGAGATAGCGGGAGAGGGAGATGGGTTTGTTCATAAGATTCTTGCAGTTTTTTTGAACGCAGAGGGCGCGAAGATTTCGCAGAGGTCGCAGAAAAGAAGCAGCCAAATTTTGTATTTCTTTTTTGCGTCTTCTGCGTAACTTTCGCGTCCTCTGCGTTCAAAAAGGTATTCGCATTTTGATTGAAGAGTACTACGCAGCCAATGTCCGCGAAACCACCTCGCGCACATCGCTGCTCAAATCGCCCTTCGCCGCGACTCTTTCAATCGCATGTCGCGCTGCATCCTGATAGGGCTGCGCGAGTTTCTTCCAGCGGTCGAGGGCGCGAGCCAAGCGAGCGGCGACTTGTGGGTTGATCGCGTCCAGAGCCAGCACTTGATCTGCCCAATACACATAGCCTGCCGCATCTGCGCGGTGAAAAGCCGCTGGATTGGCGCTGCAATAGCTGAAGATCAGGCTGCGGGCGCGGTTGGGGTTTTTGAGGTTGAAATCTGGATGCTGCATCAGCAAGCGCACCTTAGGCAAGATATCGCCGCCTGCATCCGACGCCCCCGCTTGCAAGGCAAACCATTTGTCGATGACCAAGGCCTCGCTGGCAAACAGGGCGTGGAATTTTTCCAAAGCCGGGGCGGCGTGCACGCTGCGACTGGCCACCAAGGCCGCCAAAGCGCCGAAGCGGTCCGTCATGTTGCCGGCGTCTTTGAATCGCTGGTAGGTTTTGCCATGCCAGATATCTTGGTTTTGACCTTCCGAGCCCATGCAGAGCATGGTCAAGGCCAGATTCGCCAAAGCACGACGGCCAGCGCTCACCGCATCGGGGCTGTAGCCGTCCGTGTCTTTGTTGGCCTCGTAGGCCGCTTGCCAATCGTCATGCAATGCAGCGGCCAGTGCTTGACGCATGCCTTCGCGCACGGCATGAATGGCTTGCGGATCAGCCGTTTCCAATTGCTCGGCCATGTAGGTTTCGGAGGGCAGGGTGAGCACGAGCTCTTTGAAAGCGGCATCCAGCGATGAATCACGAAGCACGCTGCGCAAGGCGCTCACGAAACGGCTCTGGGCGAAGTTTTGAGCGTCAAATCGGCCAGACGCCGGCATAGAATCTGATGTTGATGCTATTGAATGAATATCATTGGGCTGCAAGGCAGACAGCGCCACTTGCATGGCCAAACGCTGGGCTGCTTCCCAGCGGTTGAATGGATCGCTGTCGTGAGCCAGCAAGGCCAACAACTGATCTTCGGTGTAGCCGTGTTCCAAAATCACGGGTGCTGAAAAGCCGCGCAACAGCGAAGGCACCGGCTCAGCC
>JBJTSL010000364.1:0-4912 GCA_046076625.1 Allobrachymonas sp. | reverse complement strand
GCAACATTTCAAAAGCTGAAGCCGCCAACAAGCCCCATTTGGCGAAGAACTTCGACAAGATCGACACCAACAAAGACGGCATTCTCACGCCCGCCGAGCGCAAGGCTTGGATGGAGGCTCACAAAGGCCAAGCCAAGAAGTGATCACGGCTTGGCAGCTGTCAAGCTGCGCAGATCCTGCTCGTAGCCTTTGAGCACTTGCACCGCCTTGGCGCGTTGCGCTGCGGTGGTGCTGTTGTGTACGCTGGCAAAGCTTTGGCAGTTTTGCTGAGTGAGCTTCTCCGCATAGGCGCGGTAGGCCGTATCGGGGGAGGTCCAAACGCGGGTGAAGTAGTCGCGAACGCTTTGCTGTGCAGTGGCTGCGCTGGCTTTGCTGTTGGCCAAGGTGTTCAGACGCTCGATCAGATCTTGTTGCCTGCGCTGGCGCTCTTTGAGGGAGAAAGCCGCGTCAAATATCGTCTCATTCACCAGGCGCTGGATCACGGTGATTTGCGCCTCGCCTAGCTTGCCGTAGAGGGATTCACTGCGGTCAATCGAGCGTTTGATGCTTTTTTCGATGCGCTCTTTGTTGCTGCCGCGAATGTAGTCACGGGCGAATTCTTCATTGACTTTGGCGAATTTGCGATTCAGGTGATTGATTTGCTCGGGTGTGATTGTCGGTGCGAGCTCGGCCAAGGCGGGCATGGCTTGTTCGCTCACGTTGTCGAGCAAGCCACGCGCCTGAGCATAGAGCAGGCAGACTTGCGCGGCGCTGATGTCGCCGGGCATGAGCCTCGCGGCATCAGACAGGAAAGCGGCGGTTTTTGGGAGCTCTTGCGTTCGATGCCAAGCGAATAGTTTCGTGAGCTCGTCGCGTACCTTCGGCGTTTGCTGCTCGTTGAAGTCAAAGTAGCCATCAAGCCACCAGTAGGTCAAATCGGGCGCTTGGTTGTAGGCGAGCTTGATGGCGCTGCAGCCTGTAAGCAACGAAGCCGCGATAATCAGGGCAGCAAGACGGAAGATCGATATGAACTTAGACATTGTGATCATGGCGGCCGGCAAAGGCACGCGAATGAAAAGCGAAGTACCCAAAGTGTTGCACAAGCTAGCAGGGCGTGCATTGCTGGGGCATGTATTGTTGACTGCAGCGCAATTGAAGCCGCGGCGCATCATTTTAGTGACCGGTCATGGTGCTCCTAAAGTCATAGCGTACTGCGCAGATTCTTTGCCGGCGAATAGCTCATTTGAGCTAAAAACCGTGTTGCAAGAGCCGCAATTGGGTACTGGGCATGCCGCGCAACAAGCCGTGCCCGAGTTGGGCGACGAAGGTGTGGCTGTCATTCTCAATGGCGACGTGCCTTTGATCGAAGCAAATACCCTGCTTGACTTGGCTCGAGCGTGTGCCGGCCAGCATTTGGCCTTGCTCACCGTTGAATACGGCGATCCTTCAGGCTACGGTCGCATCGTGCGAGACGGCGATCGGGTTGAAGCGATCGTAGAACACAAAGACGCGACACCCGAGCAGCGCAACATTCAAGAATGGTACAGCGGCGTATTGGCTGCGCCCAACGCGAAGCTCAAAACTTGGCTCAGTCAGTTGACCAATGACAACGCACAGCGCGAGTATTACTTGACTGAAATCGCAAAAATGGCCGTGCAAGACGGCACCGGCTGTGTGGCACTCAAAACGACGGATGGCTTACAAGTAGCTGGCGTAAACAGCCCAGTGCAGCTGCAAGAGTTGGAGCGCGCCCATCAAAAGCGGGTCGCTTATCGCTTAATGGAGCAAGGGGTGCGCCTGATGGATGCCGCTCGATTCGATTTGCGTGGTGATTTGCAATGTGGGCAAGATGTCAGCATCGACGTGAACTGCGTCTTTGAAGGTCGTGTGGTGCTTGGCGACGGTGTGAAAATTGGCGCCAACTGTGTTCTTGCCAACTGCGAAATTGGTGCAGGGGCGGTGATTCATCCGTTCACCCACATTGACGGTGAAAAACTTGGTGTGATGATTGGTGCAGGCGCGTTGATTGGGCCGTTTGCGCGTCTGCGTCCCGGTGCGCAGCTCGGCGAAGAGGTGCATATCGGCAATTTCGTTGAGGTGAAGAATTCAACCTTAGCCAAAGGCGCCAAAGCCAATCATCTCGCCTACCTCGGCGATGCCAGTGTTGGCGAGCGCGTGAACTATGGCGCAGGCTCGATCACCGCCAACTACGACGGCGCAAACAAGCACCGCACAGTGATCGAAGCCGATGTCCACGTCGGCAGCAATTGCGTGTTGGTGGCCCCCGTCACTTTAGGTGCAGGCGGCACGATTGGCGGCGGCTCTACCATCACCAAGGACACGCCAGCGGGCGCACTCAGCGTGGCGCGTGGTAAACAGGTTTCGATCCCAAATTGGCAGCGGCCTGTGAAGAAGAAGTAAGCTCTTCAAACTGCCTGCGTCAAGGCCAGCGCACCGAAGTCGCCGACTTGCAAACCCAGCCCGGCCGGCACCAGCTGGCACCCGTCAGTGAGCGAAGCAAGCTTGCCTGATATTTCGCGCTGCAACAGCGGCAAAAGAATGTCTTGGTTGTGCCAAAACACACTGCCACCCAAGCTGATGCGCTGCAAATCGAGCGTGACGATTAGGTTGTAAAGTGCCCGCCCCATGTCCCGGCAAAGTGCTTCAATCTGGGCTCTTGCCGGCATATTTCCTGTGCGGTATGCTACGAAAATCGTAGCGGCATCCTGACCAAAACGCCGCTCGATGGCGTTGCCAGCCACCAAGCCCTCCACATCGCCGACATTGCCGCAGCCGCACAGCGCGTCGTTGTTATCACTCACGAACATATGCCCTGCATGCCCGGCATTGCCATTCTTGCCGCGCAGCACATGCCCATCGACGCACAAGCCCATGCCGATGCCTGTGCTCCAAGTGACGTAGGCGCAGTTGGCCATGCCTTGCAAAGCGCCCCATTGCCGCTCGGCTTCCAAAGCACCGATACAATCGTTTTCGACGCGTACATTCGGAAAGATCGCGGCAATCGGTTCTTGCAGCAAGGCGGTTTGCCAATCGTTGGGCAGGCCACGCGCTTTGCCGGCGAGGCCGCCACAGATGTTGGGGGCTGCGAGTTCGACCATGCCTTGATTGACGATGAAAGGCCCACAGCTGGAGATGCCTACGCTCATCACCTGGCTTCGCTGTGCATTCATTTGCGCGAGGCTGGTATCGAGCAAGCGAATGATTTGCGCAGCGAGCGCATCGCTCAAGCCTTCTTTGGCGGTGGGCTCGGCGATGCGGGCATGCAGGGTGCGCGTGGCGGCAGATTGCGCGTCGGCCAAAGAGACGGCGACTTTGGTGCCGCCGATGTCAACGCAGGCGTGGAGGCTAGGGTTCAGCAGGTGCATGCTCAGGATTATCGTCGGCAGACCTACTGTACAAACCGCATGACTTGTAGGTATGCGTGATTTGAAACCTAGACGTAACCGCTGAGTGCTTCAAGTGGCAGGCGCTTGAGCCAAAGATTTGCGTTCGATCAATTGTGCGGTGAGCAGTGTTTGCAGTTGGGCTGGGGGTGTGCCACCCAACAGCGCCAGTAAATGTTTGGCGATGTGTTGGCCTGGCAGCAAGATGTCATGCTGAATGCTGCACAGCGCAGGATGCGCCAATTGACCACTTTCCGTGTTACCCAAGCCGACGACTGAGACATCTTGGCCCACAATGAGTCCCTGCTGGCGCACTGCTGCACATACCCCCAGTGCTAATGCATCGGAGGCGCACAGAAAGGCGGTGGGCGCTGCGCTGGTTCGCAGCAGTTCCTGACCCGCATGCAGACCGGCCATGCCGGATTAGTCGGTGTAATGTATGGGGCATTCAGACGGGTTGATCCCGGCTTGTTTCAGCTGGGCACACACGCTGCGCTCTATCAGACTGGCAAAACTCATATGCACCATCCCATTGATCAAAGCGATACGGCGGTGGCCATGTGCCAGCAAAGCCTTGACAGCTTGCTCAAATGCATACTCGAGATCCCAATCGACCCAAGCATGCGGCTCATTTTCCAGCGTGCGACCATAAGTGACAAAGGGAATTTTTCGCTCTTGCAGGCGTTGCACCCGCGCATCGACAGTGCGGGTGCGCGTGAGCACCATGGCATCGACCAAGCGTGCTGCGATCAAGCGATTCAGTTCCACCAGCTCTTGATCGCCCCCCGCCAACACGATGGACAGGGTAAAAAACCCCTGCTCACGCAGCGCCTGCGAGACGGCTAAGTGCAGGACTGCGATGCTGTTGTCCACCGAGCGGCCATCACGCGTGGGGCTGACGATGGCCACTGCGCCTGTCTTTCCCGTAGCTAAGCGATGCGCCAGGGGATGCGGCTCGTAGTTCATCGCTTTGGCGGCATCGAACACGCGCTGGCGTGTTGCGGCGCTCACATCGGTGTAGCCATTGAGCGCACGCGAGACGGTGGAAATGGAGATTCCCAGAGAGTCAGCAAGGGCTTGTGGGGATGGTGTGAAAGGTTTTCAAAAACGGTTTTGATGCAGAAAGTATGAATTTCAAAAACGGTTTTGTAGATTGGAATTTACCCTAGGAGTCTGGGCCGCAGAAGACTCGTAGCGAAAAGGCATGAGCGTTTTTAAGCGTTTTAGGGCTCTAGCCGGCATAAAATCTGCGCAAATTGCTATGAAATCAATAGTGATTTAATTGACCACGCCCACTTTGCGCAAGCCCATCTTCTGTGCCAAAGCCGTCATGGAGACGACGAGTGCATAGGGCGTGTTGGGCTCTGGGGTGATGTGGATTTCGGGTTGGCTGGGCAGCTGCGCGGCGGCGGCCAAGCGTTGATCGAGGGTGGCAACATCGCTGATGAGTTCGTCGTTCCAGCGCACGAAGCCGTTGGCATCGATTTGCACGCGCACCAGCTCGGGCAGCGTATTGCTGTTCTTGGAAG
>JBJTSL010000363.1:0-3053 GCA_046076625.1 Allobrachymonas sp. | reverse complement strand
GCATCACCCATCAGCACAATGGGTGTGAGCTTGCCTTGAATGGTCTCGTTATGCACCCAATTACCACAGACCACGCGCGGAAACTGAATCCAAATCGCGCTGCCGCGCAAGTGGCTGGCATTGCTCATCAGCGCGTTGCCATCTAAGTATTTTGCAAACAGCTTCTCGCAAAATGCAATCGCCTCTGGCTGCTCCATCGCATCCAGGCCATGCGCTTTCCATACCTCGTGCGGCGTCTCGACGATGAAGGTCGAGGTGTCTTCATTGAACTTGTAGGCATGCGCGGCAAACCAGCCGTGCTCGGTTTTTTCAAAGCAGAAGGTGAAGGCATCAAAGGTCTTCTTCGTGCCTAGCCAGACGAAGCGACAGCGGCGCGTATCGACATCAGGCTGATAGGAAGAGGCATAGCGATTGCGAATGCGGCTATTCAGCCCATCGCTGGCAATCACCAGATCCGCGCCGTATTGCGCGGCCAGTGCCTGATCGTCTTGCACATCGGTTTCAAACACCAGCTCAACGCCCAGTTCTTGGCAGCGCTCTTGCAAGATGTTGAGCAAATGCTTGCGCCCAATGCCGCAAAAGCCATGCCCCGTGGAGCGCATACTGCGGCCTTTGAAAAACACCTCGATGTCGTCCCAATGGTTGAAGGCATCACCGATGAGCTTGGCGCTTGTGGGATCAGCCGTCTTCAAATTCTCCAGCGTCTGGTCAGAGAGCACCACCCCCCAGCCAAAGGTGTCAAAGGGGCGGTTACGCTCCACCACCACGCAGCGCATCGCGGGAAAACGTTTTTTCATCAGCAGCGCGAAATACAGGCCAGAAGGGCCACCGCCGATGCAGAGCAAGGTGAAAGTTGTCATAAATGAAAATATCTCCATTTAATTTAAACCTAAACAATTCTTTTGTCAATGTTCTCTGTATCAACCCTTTGTATCGAGAGCGGGTTAACGCGCCCTCGCAGGCAAAGCATGTGCCGCGCAGGCCAGCCTTGCCTGCGCAACCCATCTCTATACAATGACTTCATCCCAGTTTCAACAGAGGAGTGCCATGAGCTGGCTACAACGCATCTTGGGCAACGACGAGCGAGGCCCGGAAATTCCATCGCCCTCCACCGGCTTCTTTGATCTGGAAGGCCACCCCGTGCCGCTCAGCCTCAATGCGCAAGACATGCGCGCAGCTCGCGAGCTGGTACGTGCGGCGGCGGTGCGCGTGGCTTCCACCTTTGGCATCCCGTCAAACTGGCTCAGCTATGAAGTCGTCACGATTTCAGACGACGAGAAAGCCTACTTTCAATTGCAGCTTGGCCTGCGCCACTGGGACGAGCAGCTTTGGAGCCAAACCAGTGCGTTTGAACAGCAGGTGCTCAAGCGTATCCGGGAAGACAATGTGCAAGTGGCACGCGCGGTGCGCACTGTGCTCTGGCGCATCCTGCCCGATGCGGGCTGCCCGCATGATGAGCTTTCGCCCGCGCCCGCATGGAAGCCCGAAGCTGTGAAATCGCGCAGCCTGGCGTATGAAAAATTGCGCCATGAGCTCACCCTGCCGTCCATTACCACGATGCCTTCCGTGGTCTCAGGCGTTGTGCCCACTGCCACCGCGCCAGCCACCCAGCCCGTGCAAAGCAACTTCGTCAACACCTATCCCGGTCAAGCTGCCGGCTTTGATGCCACCCGCCCCTTCATGCCCGATGACGACCACGGCAGCAGAAAGCGCTTGGGCAATCCTTCATCGTGGAAAACCGAGCGGGCGCGGGTGGCAATGTGGGCACCGAGGTGGTGGCCAAGAGCAATGATGGCCACACGATCTTGATGGGCACGGTAGGCACGCATGGCATCAACAAATCGCTCTATCCCACGCTGCCCTATGACCCTGTCAAGGATTTTTCGCCGATTACCGTGGTGGCCTATGTGCCAAATGTGATGGTGATGAATGCCGACAAAGCACGTGCGCTGAACATCAACAGCGTGAGCGATTTCCTCAAATACGCTAAAGCCAATCCCGGCAAGCTCAACATGGCCTCCAGCGGCAATGGCACCTCCATTCACCTCGCGGGCGAATTGTTCAAAAGCATGGGCGGCGTGTTCATGGTGCACTTCCCGTATCGCGGCTCGGGCCCCGCTCTGCTTGACATGGTGGGCGGAAACATGGATGTGATGTTTGACAATCTGCCCAGCGCCTTGCCGCAAATCAAAGCCGGCAAACTCAAAGCATTGGCCGTGACGAGCAGCAAGCGCTCTGCCGCTGTGCCAGAGCTGCCCACAGTGGAAGAGGCGGCGGGCGCTGCTTTCAAAGGCTTTGAGGCCAGCAGCTGGTTTGGCCTGCTTGCGCCGTCTTCCATGCCTGGGGCGCAAGTGCAGCGCCTGCAACAAGAGGTGGCCAAGGCTTTGGAGCGGCCTGAAGTGAAAGAAAAGCTACTTGCCCAGGGCGCGATTCCCGGCGGCAACAGCCCGGCGGATTTTGCCAAGCACATTGATGCGGAAATTGCCAAATGGGCGAAGGTGGTGAAAGCTTCTGGAGCGAAGGTCGACTAGACACCCCAGGTGACGGGGACTTTCGCCTTCGCGCTGCGCTCCATGAGCGTGACCAGCGGCCAAACCCGCGTGCGCAAGCTGATGCGTTTGTTGCCTTGGTCCTCGGGTGTATCTGAAGCTGCGCCGGCTTGCTCCTCTAAAGCGATGGCTGCTTCAATGGCTAATTTCGCGGCAGCTATTTGCTCGGGCAGCACAATGCCTTTCGCGTCATGGCCTTTACCGATGATCTCCAGCACTTGCCGCCCTGTGGCTTCGAGCATGATGACATCACCACCGGCATCGGATTTGAATTTGTAGAGCATGGTGGGCTTTTCTTCAATGCTTTCTGCTGCCGTGGTCGTCATCGGGCATGAAGGGGCGGGTGGCATAAAAGCCGGCAGCTTGACCAGGATAGGTGTTGACGAAGTTGCTTTGCACCGGCTGGGTGGCTGGCGCGGTAGCGGTGGGCACAACGCCTGAGACAACGGAAGGAATCGTGGCAATGGACGGCAGGGTGAGCTCATGGCGCAATTTTTCATACGC
>JBJTSL010000362.1:0-6530 GCA_046076625.1 Allobrachymonas sp. | reverse complement strand
TCGGTTACCGTTTCGAAGTAAATAAAGAAAGGATTCATCCGGTTGTAGGCATTGTATATGCTGAAACTGAGATCTGCCTCTCCCCGGCGTGGATTTAATTTGTACACCAGACCAATATCAAAACGGTGGTAAGGCTCCATTCTGAATGTGTTTCTTCGCCGCACCAGAGGAATCACATTCACCAGTTGAGCCGGATCAGTGGTGCCGGGTACATCCTGAAAGAAAAAGCGGCCTTCGGGAAGCGTGTTGCGGCCAAGGCGAGCCATCAGTTCGATGTCGGAGAGCTTGGTCGAATCGTTTTTCAGATGCGGCGCTTTGGCCAATGCCACGCGCACTTGCCGCCAATTCCAGCCCTCGATCAGGGTGACGCTGCGCAGGCTTTGCTTGCCGGAGATGATTTTGTCGATGAGGCTGCGCGGCGAGTCGCCCTGCACGATTTCATAGCTGCCGGCCTTGAGTTCACCCGCCTTGCCCGTGGCGCGCAGCCACAGCACGAGCAGCCATTCGGGTGCTGCGCCTTGGCTGGCTTCTTGAATTGCTTTGGCAATGGCATTCGCACCTGCCCCACTGGGGATCACCAGATCGACCGAATCTTCACCTGCCGGCAGCGTGAGGCTCAGAGGCTGTTGCGCCCAGCGATAGACCGCGCCTGCGCCCAATGCGGCCAGCAAGGCGAGCACGACCACAACAGTGAGCAGAGAAATGCCGTGCGAGGGGCGGGCTTGTGAGATCGGCATAACACCCAATCTTAAGCGGTGTCATGGGTGTCGCGGGATAATGTGCGGATGGAACATGTTGTATCAACGGATTTGAATCTTCAAGTGGTGCTGAATGCTGCGGGGCAGCCTGGCGGCCTCAGCCTCATCTGCGCGCGCGGCGCCGATGCCGGCAGCTTTTTGCAGGGGCAGCTCACGAACGATGTACTGCTCATGAACGAAAACCAGGCGCGGCTGTCAGCTTGGTGCAGCGCCAAAGGGCGGATGCTGGCTTCTTTCGTCGTTTGGAAAAACGCTGCGGATGAGTTTTATTTGCTGCTGAGCAGTGATTTGCTGGCTGCCACCCTCAAGCGCCTGAAGATGTTTGTGTTGCGCGCCAAGTGCGAATTGACCGATGTGACTGCGCAGTATTGCGTGATGGGCTTGGCTGGCGATGCGGCAAATACTATAAATTTGATATCAACTAGCGCAGATTCTATGCCGGCGAACAGCCTAAAACCTTCAGAAAAAACGATTCTTTTGCCGTCTGGCTGGGTCGCCGACCATGCGGTGGCTCGCGCTCTGCACATCGCGCCTGTGGTTGAGCCAGTGGCAGCACCTGGGTCAGCCGCTGTTGCGGTATGGCATGCGCTGGAACTTTCCAGCGGCATCGCCCGCATCAGCACTGCGGTGAGCGAGGCTTTCGTGCCGCAAATGCTCAACTATGAATCGGTGGGAGGCGTGAATTTCAAAAAAGGCTGCTATCCGGGGCAGGAAGTGGTGGCGCGCAGCCAGTTTCGCGGTACTTTGAAGCGCCGCGCTTACTTGGTGCGAAGCGCCGCGCCGCTGCATGCGGGGCAGGAGGTGTTTCACAGCAGCGATACAGAACAGCCCTGCGGCTTGGTGGCGCAGGCGGCTGAGGATGTATTCAGCCTTCAAGCCGGCGCGTGGCTGGCCGTCGTGTCCATGCAAACATCGGCAGCCAGCGGGGGCAGTTTGCATGCAGGCTCAGCGCAAGGCTCTGAGTTGACTTTGCAACCATTGCCCTACACCCTCCTCGATGACATTTGAGCGACGCATATGTGCCTGATCGCCATTGCGCTGCACGCGAGCGAGCGATTTCCGCTCATCATCGCCGGCAATCGCGATGAATTTCTTGCCCGCCCCACACTGCCGCTCGATGGGTGGAACAGTGCCCAAGGCACAGCCATCCTGGGGGGGCGTGATGCGCAAGACGGTGGCACTTGGATGGGTTTCACACCCGCGGGCCGCTTTGCGATGCTCACCAATGTGCGCAATCCACAATTCAAGCCACCAGCGCAGCCCATCAGCCGAGGGCGCTTGGTGGTCGATTGGCTGGACAGTACTTCGGATGTCCAAACTTGGAGCCAGGCGCTGGATGCCCGCCAATTCAACGGCTTCAATTTGATCGTGGGCGATTGGCAGCGCCAAGCCTTCAGCTACCTCAGCCACCCTGCATTTTTAGAGCCAGATCGGCCATTCGCCGGCATGAAATATGCGCAGAGTGCTATGAAATTAGTAGTTTCTGCACTTCCTAGCGCATCGATTCAAGCTCTCTCCAACGCCGCCCTTGACACGCCGTGGCCCAAATCTGAGCGGCTCAAAAACAGTTTGCGGCAGGCCTTGGAATTGCCCAGCAGCCAAGCCATCAGCGATGAGATGCTGGATGCGCTGTCCAACACGCAAGCAGCCCCGAATGCCGAGCTGCCCGCCACGGGCGTGCCACTGGAGTGGGAGAGAGCTTTGTCCAGCGCCTTTGTAAGCCATCCGCGCCTTCAGCCCGCTTACGGCACTCGGACCAGTTGGGTGGCCGTGCTGGAACGCAGCGCGAGCACTCAGTCAAGCGGTCAACTGAGCTTGACGGAAGTCACGCATTCCCACACGCGCGATGCGCCCCTGATTCGCCAGCGATCGTTGCCATGGCCAGCTTCAAAGTGAGTCGATCGGGCGCGTTCACGCGCCCGACTTGCCCCATCAAGGCAACGCAATGCGCCCGTGATACGCCGCTGGGATTTGCCCGAGCACGGCAGGTGATTTGTTCGCGGCCAAGTAAGCGCTACGGAAGGCATCGACTGCCTTGGCTTCGTCTTTGACATAGTTGTCGTACACGCCACCAATTTTGAGCCAACCATCCACCGCCTGAGAAGGAATCGCTTGGTTGCGATATTTCAAGGCGTCAATCGCAAATTCAAAATCACTGGCACGCACACCGAGAATATAGGCTGAGTTCATCAAATCCGAGTCCATCGCTTTGTCGGCCATGGCTTCGCGCGCAATCTTCAGCGCCTCAGCTTCCTTGCCTGTGCGAGAGAGCAAGATCACCTCCAGAGAGCGCACGCTCACAGCTTTGGGCTGCACACGTTTGGCTTGCTGCAAGAACTCCATGGCCTTGGTGGGATTGCCCAGCGCCAAATGGCCACGCGCCACATTGGACGCAATCGCCGCCACGTAGGGCCGTGAGCCCAGTACGCTTTCCCACACCCACACCGCATCTTTCCAGTTGCCCCACTTGGCCAGCTCGTCGCCCAGCATGGGCGTGATCTTGCGGTAATGCGGATTGATCTCAATGCCTTCGCGGGCCACTTGCAGCATCTCTCGCTTCATCTTGTCAAAGCGCGGGTTGTTGGGCTCGCCCGAGGCAGAGATGGACAAAGCCATCTTCACCGCCGTCACAATTTTTCTTTCGCACTCGGCAGCTTTGTAGGAAATGTAGGTGGCTAAAGCCACGCACAAAACCGTCACCACGACAGCCGCCTGAGAGGCCTCGGGCGACCAGTTCAAGCGCTGTGCACCCAGATAACTGCGCAAACCAGCGCGAGCATCGCAAGCCGCCAGCAAGCCCAGACAAATCGCGAACATCGCTCCCGTCGTCGCCAAGCGCCACGGGAAGCCAATACTGCAAGTGATGATTAAGGCAAATAGGCTGGTCAGCGCCACCGCTCGCACCAAACCTTCTTGCATCTCGGCCTCCGAACGCGCTTTGAGCGTGAGCCAAGCGCTGCGCAGGCTGTAAATGGTCAGGCCCAGCAAGAACAACCAGCCCACAATGCCATATTCCGCCACCACCTGGATCATCTCGTTGTGCACGTAGTAATCCGTCTCCAACTGCGAGCCTGCGGCTTGGTACAGCGGAATATCAGCCTCCCAGGTACCTGCACCCACACCCGATAGAGGCCGCGCCTTGATCATGGTCCATGAGGCTTTCCACATGATCATGCGCACGCCCACCGTGGCATCGCCGGGGCGGATCTCACCGGAGCGTTTATAGAGACGATCAAGCGGGGTCATGCCTTTGAATTCTGGCGAGGCATTGCCCGATGGGATGAACCCAAGCCCCAAAATCACCGCTAACATGGCCACAGGCACCACAATGCGCTGCTCCGACTGCCAACGGGGAAATGCCAGCAGACTGCGGAACTTCCACTCCATGATCGGGATGAAAATGAAGCTGGCCAAGCTGGCCAGAAAGGCCGATCGTGTGCCGCACATCATCAGGTAAAGAATGTGAAACGCTGTTGTGGCCGACAAAAACAGCAACACCCCCGTTCGCCGCTCCCGCAAAATCAGCCAAGCAGAAAATGCCAGCGTCATGCTTACAAATTCAGCGGCAAAGTTGCGGTTCACAAACGTGGCCGCAGGATTGGGGCCTTGCGGAATAAAGCGCACATCGAACCAAAATTGCGACGCACCCAGCAAAGCCACCGCCAGCGCCCCCAAATGGATCGCCCAGCCCAGCATGGGCAGGCGCTCGCGCGAGAAGGTGTTGAGCACCAGCCACACAATCAGCGCAAAGACAAACCAGCGCACCGCCTCGACGCCCGCCAAAAAGGTATGCGCCCAGACCATGGAGCCCAGCGCATAGACACAGAGCATGACGGGCAGCCACATCACAAAATGCCAACGCAGCGCATCGCGCCGGTTGCGCTGCCGCCAAAACAGCACCAGCGCCGCACTCAGCGCCATGAACGAGACAATGATGGATTTGAGCGTGTCTTGCAGCATCATCTCGTGCGGCACACCCAGAGCTGGCGTGAAAAAGATGATCAGGCTCAGGAGAATGGCCGTCCAGTCGCCCTTGCCGATTTCGGCGGGCAGCGCCAGCAGCGGCTTTTTGGGCCGCACAGCCGCGATTTTGATGCCTTCGGCGCCAAGAGCGGGTCGGCCCACATTGATCTCTCCAAGATCCTGAACGCCGTTAGCCAAGGAATTGGACTTGGCATTCTGGTTCGAAGCGGGATTGGATTTGGTCGCGGGGCTGCGTTTTTTCTTGGCCATACTGGTCACAATTTCAGTTCAAGCTCTGATTTTCAGAGGTTTTTTGATCAATTCCCGTTTCACGACAGCTTTCCGTCAACTTTTTTCGTTCGCAACAATTGCCACGATTTGAGCGAGGAAAGCCGCCCAAGTGCCCGCAAAATCAAGAGAAACCGGGTTTTGCTGCCACCAACTCGCCAACAAAATCACTAAATTAGAATATGGATTCCATTTTTCATAATTGACTGGGTATGTAGCGGTTTTATAATTGAGCCCGTCATAACGACAAACCGTGCCCCGGAGTCAAACAGTGGGCAGGTCAACATCAACCCAAGGGTCTGAAATCTGTTCAGCCTGCGGGGATGCCGATTCAGCCCTTATTGATCCCCTGGCTGAACGGCAGCAAGGCGTTGTTGGGAAAAATTTTCAGTTTTTTGCGGCAAATGAGCCAAAGCCTCCATGTAAGGCGGCCAAATGCCAACCAATGACACAGGTCCAATCAAAACGAGCAGCGTCAAAGCGTGCTTGCCATGAGCTTTCGAGGGAAAGCTTGTCGCAAACACGAATTGTCACAAACTCGCGTATAGAAAGGAATTGCTGATGACAGCGATCAAGAAGATAGGTAACGGCTTCAAAGTGTTCACGCAGGATGTGGCACAGGGCTGTTTTGAGATTGCCCACAATGGCTTGGCCATGCTGGGTATGGTGGCCGCTTTGGTTTTGGGGGCTTTGGCTTTCCAGCCGCAATTGCGTGCCCAAGGTGAAACCGCCCTGCTCGGCTGGCTGCAAGAGCGCCAAAGCGCAGCAGTGGGCATGGAAGTGGAGCCCGATGCGATTGAGCGCGCCACGGCGACGCATCTGAAAGACTTGCCCAAGCAGCAAGCGGCTGTGGCTTTTTGGTTGTCCAAGAAGTACAAGGTCGCCCCTGAGCCCTTGGGCGCTTTGGTGGCCGAGGCTTACGAGATTGGCAGCAAAACCAAGATCGACCCCACCCTGATTTTGGCCATCATGGCTGTGGAATCGAGCTTCAACCCATTTGCCCAAAGCCCAGTGGGCGCACAGGGCCTGATGCAGGTGATGACCAAGATTCATACCGACAAATATGAAGGCTTTGGCGGTAATTTGGCGGCGTTTGACCCGGTGACCAACCTGCGCGTGGGTGTGAAAGTGCTGCAAGAGTGCATCCGCCGGGCAGGCTCGATTGAAGGCGGTTTGCGTCAATATGTGGGCGCCACCAGCGATGCCACAGAAGGCGGCTACACCGCCAAGGTGCTGGCCGAGCAGGCGCGTCTTCGCCAGGTGGCTCTGGGTGGCAATGTGCCCATGCTCTCGCCTTCTGCCCCTGCCCAGATTCCTGCCTTGGCTCCTGCCAAGCCTGCGCCTTCTGGAGATGCAGAGGTTGAGAAAGTCGCCGCACTCTAATCAAATTGGCCTCAATGTGAGGCCTTTTTTGTGGTGTTTTAGGCAGTTCGCCAGCGTATATCCTGCGTGGAGCGCTATTGTTTTTGTAGTGTTCTGAAGGTTTCTTTTTGCTTAGAGCGGCCGCGAGGCAAGGGGGCA
>JBJTSL010000361.1:0-6311 GCA_046076625.1 Allobrachymonas sp. | reverse complement strand
GGACGCCAAGGTCGCAAAAGTTGCGCCCGGTATTCATGCGTTCAGCTCTCAAATCAACAACGGATCCACATCCACCGCAAAGCGGATAAATCCTTTGCACTGCGGCAAACCGCGCAGCCCTCTCAACTGAGGCAACCATTGCGCGAGAAACTGCTGCAAAGCCATACGCGAAGTACTCTCCAGAAGCATCTGCGCCCGCTCCACATCGGCAACGCGCTGCAAGCTCATGGGCACAGGCGGGAAAACAGTGATGTGCTCTGATGCAAGCTGCGCCGCGCCCCCAAACGCTGACTGCAAAAAGGCCTGCGCCGCCACTTGCGTGCGCGCTTCGGCACGCAGCAAAGCTTGGTGGGAAAACGGCGGCAATGCGGCTTGTATGCGCTCCTTGATCTGCTGCTTGGCAAAGCCTGCATAGTCATGCTTGGCCAAAGCAGCAAACAAAGGATGCTCGGGATGCCGCGTTTGCACCCACATCTGCGCTTGCATTGATGAAGCCTCGCGCCCCGCCCTGCCTGCGGCTTGCATGAGCAAGCCAAACAAGCGCTCAGAGGCACGGAAATCACTGGAAAACAGCGCCGCATCCGCATCGATGGCCGCCACCAGTGTGATGCGGCGAAAATCATGCCCTTTGGTCACCATCTGCGTGCCCACCAACACATCCACATCGCCCGCATGCACTTGCGCCAGTTGCGCTTCGAGCTCGCCCACGCGTTTGGTGGTGTCGGCGTCAATGCGGCGGATGATCACGCTG
The DNA here is from genome assembly GCA_046076625.1 of Allobrachymonas sp. Taxonomy (GTDB): domain Bacteria; phylum Pseudomonadota; class Gammaproteobacteria; order Burkholderiales; family Burkholderiaceae_C; genus JANMDU01. The sequence goes on along the minus strand of JBJTSL010000361.1, from coordinate 5,560 downwards.
CGGCCATCAGGCCGCTTGGCGTCCAGGCCCAAGGCCAGAGCCAATTGCTCTTCAATCTTCTGTGTGCCGCGCCCCACAGGCTGAATGTCCACATTGCCGCATTCTGGGCAAGCGCGTGGCACGCGCTCGGTGTGGCCGCAATGGTGGCAGCGAAGGGTACGGTCGGCTTTATGAAACACACGGTAGGCGCTGCAATGCGGGCATTCGCTTTTCCAGCCGCAGGCGTCACACGCGAGCACTGGCGCATAGCCGCGCCGATTCAAAAACACCAGCGACTGCTCGCCGCGTGCAATGCGCTCTTGCAGCGCGGCGATGAGCTGCGGCGCAAGTAAAGTACCACGCGGCGCGAGGCGCATGTCGGCAAGTTTCAATTGAGGCAACAACGCATCGCCAATGCGCGAAGGCATCTCCAGCCGCTGATAACGACCGTTTTCGCAAGCTTGCCAGCTCTCCAGCGAAGGCGTGGCCGAGCCGAGCATGACTCTGCACGCTTGTCCGCCATGCTCCGTCTCCAGCTTGCCCCGCATCACGGCCAAATCGCGTGCCGAATGCCTTGCGCCGTCTTGCGATTTGTAGCTTGCATCATGTTCTTCGTCCACCACGATCAAGGCCAAATGCGGCAGGCTCGCAAAAATGCTCATGCGCGTGCCAACGATGATGCGCGCTACGCCGCTGTGCGCCTGCAGCCACGCGTTCAGGCGCTGTGCGGGCGTCATGCCGCTGTGCAGGGTCACGATGGTGTGCTCAGGAAAGCGCGCCTGGAACCGCGCGAGCAGCTGCGGCGTGAGGTTGATCTCGGGCACCATGACGAGTGCCTGGGATTTTTCGTCGGCTGCCAATACCCGCGCCACGCTTCGCAAATACACCTCGGTTTTGCCACTTCCTGTGCTGCCAAAGAGCAAGGCCGGTTGCGCCCCGTTTTGGGAGAAAAAAGCCTCGATCGCTGACGTTTGTTCTGCGCTGAGTGCTATCGTTTCAGGAGCATCCGGCATGGCTTTTTCAATGGGGGCAGTGGCTTTTCGTTTCAAGCGTCGCGCCATCTGCACCGCGTCCAACTCACGCAACTGCGGCGGCAGCGCAGCCAGCGCCACCTCACCTAAGGAGCGCTGGTAGTAACGCGCTGTGAAACCCATCAAAGCGCGCCATGCCGCACTCAGGGGCGCGATTTCAGGCAACACCGCTCGCACCGCTTTAAGCGATTCCGCAGGTCGCTCAACGCCTTGATCGCCCTGCGCCCAGACGATGCCGAGCACCTCGCGCGCACCAAAAGGCACACGCACCAAGCTGCCCAGTGGCAATTCCTGCTCGCAGGCATAGCTCAAGGTGGCTGGCAAATCCGTATGCGCAGGCACAGCCAGTGCCACCTGTACCAGGCGGGCTGGTGCAGCAGGGTCGTGCGAGCAGGTGTTAGACGGCATAGCCTATGGCGAAAAAATCAAAGTCCAAAGCGGCATGAAGGTGGATGCGGATATGTTGCTGGAGCAGCGGCGTATTTATGAGTGGCTTATCGAGCCAATTTTGAGTTATCCTAAAACCATTTGAAAGGAGGTTTTTATGAAGTATCGTTATTTGATTTTTTTAATACTTACCTTGGGAAAAATCATGAAATATATTGTAAAGAAAATGATTCCGCTAGCAATGATCTACTGTTTTATAGGGCTGATTACCTATGGTATTTTTTGCTATGACGCGAATCTTGGCATCTTGACTTCTGGCGACATCGTGCGTTTTTTGCTGACTTTTTCGCCTATAGCGCTATTTTTGGCGCATCTAACTTTTTCAACACAAAGGAGTAAATGATGAGTGTTATGCAACTTTCAATTGAGCAAACTAACTTGGTTGCCGGTGGTGCCGTCACAAATGCCGGTGAATGCAAAGGCGATGTGAATTCTGGTTTTGGTGTTGGGGCTGCCATCGGTGGTGCAATTGGATCAGCGCTAGGCCCTGCGGGAGTGGCAATTGGTGGATTAATTGGTGGGCTTGTGGGAATGGCAACGGCGGTAAACACTAGCAGCGCATGCGCTCCTGCTGCCGCTTGCGCCTGTGGATGCGGGTGTGGATGCGGAGGCTGTGGAGGTTGTGGCGGATGAAAACCTATCTTCAAGCACTTTCCCCTCTGATATAAGGGGTAGTAGGCTATATGGCAACCAAAATTGCCGATTGGCTTTTAAATGGACGAGGTAGTTCAGATATAGGTCTTTATATGACCTCTATTTGGATTGCTCTTACTGTTGTCATTCTTGTTTCTATTGGATATCCATTGCACAAGATGACGAATAATTTCATCAACTCACTTTCAAAAAGGTAACTATTATGCAAACCTTAAATTTTTTAGATGTAACCGAAGTCTCAGTATTTCATGCAAAAAGTGGGCTAAGTCCTTGATCTGTCACTGTTTTATCATATGTCCCAAGCTTCTGTGGATAACTTTGTTGATATCCCCGCAGGGGCAAGCGGCAAGCCGCATGAAATAAGGCTTTTGATAATTTGCCTCAATTTCTAGCAGAATAGAATTTTCTATATAAATCAATTACTTAGCTTCGCTACAGCAATGATAGCGTGGGATTCCGAAGGGTGAGATAATTTTTGCAGCGCAACACAAAATTTGTGCATAAGTGATGAGCCCGTCAGCCGAATTTTGCGGCTTTTTGTAGTAAGCACAATTTGTCGGATTTATGATTCTCGCCGCGAAAGTGAGTCCATGCTCACCGCCGCAAATGCGCAGCCCCGTCAAGCCTTGAAGCACAGACATCAATCCGTCATGCAAATGGCTTGTGCAATCGCATTTGCCGCGACTGAGTTTTCACCGCATTGACCAAAGCCGTCACATGTTCGGGCGGCGTATGCTGGTTGATGCCATGGCCCAAATTGAAGATATGCGTCGGGCCTGCGCCTGCACCCTGATGCGGCGAACCAAAATCCTCGAGCACCGCTTGCACTTCTTGTTCTATGGCTTTTGGGGGGGCAAAAAGAATCGTCGGGTCGATATTGCCTTGCAAGGCCTTACCTGCCCCTGTCAGCGTGCGCCGCGCGTGAGCGAGACTGCATGTCCAGTCCAGTCCAATCACTTCACAACCCAAATCACGCATGGATTCCAGCCACAGCCCGCCGCCCTTGGTGAACACGATTCGCGGCACGGTGTTGCCCTGTGCATCCTTGCGCTTGAGCTGCGAAAGCACGCGCTGCGTGTAGGCCAAGCTGAACTCTTTGAAAGCTGGATGCGAAAGAGCGCCGCCCCAGCTGTCAAACACCATCACTGCTTGCGCACCCGCATCGATTTGCGCATTCAAATACTGCGCCACGGAATCGGCGTTGACCATCAAAATGCGATGCATCAAATGCGGCCTTGCATACATCATGCTTTTGACAAGGCGAAAGTCATCGCTGCCACCGCCTTCAACCATGTAGCAAGCGAGCGTCCATGGGCTACCAGAGAAACCAATCAGCGGCACACGCTGCTTGCCATCGCGTTGCAAGGCTTGGCGAATGCTGGCAACCGCGTTGAACACATACTGCAGCTTGCCCATATCAGGCACTTGCAGTTTTGCGACCGCCGCCTCATCACGCACAGGCCGCGCAAACTTCGGGCCTTCGCCGGTTTCAAAGCTCAGCTCCAAGCCCATCGCATCGGGCACGGTGAGAATGTCTGAAAACAAAATCGCGGCGTCCAGATCGTAGCGATCCAAAGGCTGTAAGGTCACTTCGGTGGCAAATTGTGCATTCGTGGCCAGACCCATGAAGCTGCCAGCCTTCGCGCGAGTGGCGCGGTATTCAGGCAAATAGCGCCCGGCTTGGCGCATAAGCCACATGGGGGTATGAGGCGTCGCCAAGCCCATGCAGGCTTGCAGGAAGGTCGGATTGTGAAAAGTAGAAAAATCAAGTGACATGCAAGGATTATCCCTGCATGCTGCTGCGATCTGAGTCAGATGGGCAATTTGATCGCCACATCATCTTTCACGGCTTTGAGCGAGAAGCTGCTGCGCAAGGATTTCACGGCCGGCAAAGTGCGCAGCTTGCCCAAGAGTAAGTCGGAAAAGTGCTTGAGATCATGCGCCACCACCAGCAGCACAAAATCTTCAGTGCCCGACATGCCATGACACCAAACGATTTCAGGAATCAAGCCCACTGCCTGCTCAAAAGCGCGCGCGGATTTCTCGTTGTGGCTGTCTACGCCCACCGTCACCATGGCCAGCACAGAGTAGCCCAACTGCTCGCGGCTGATCACGGCTTGGTAGCCAGTGATGTAGCCCAGCTGCTCCAAGCGCTTCAAGCGCCGCCAAGTGGGCGATTGTGAGAGTGCGAGTTGCTCGCCTAGCTCGGCGGTGCTTAGGCGCGCATCTTGCTGCAACGCGCGCAGCAAGCGTTGGTCTAATTGGTCAAGGCTATTTACATCTTGCATACATATTAACTAAATTTTGTTTATCTAGGTTAGATCATGCACGAATACTGAAATACGTGCAATAAAAGCAAAGTTTATGCAGAGTATAATGGTTAAACTTTAGCGAATGCAAGCTACCGACCGTCCACTTTTTGCATCCAGCGAAATCGGCTTGGATTTAGCCTTGCCTGAGCGGGAGCGCGAGTATTCGCCCAGCAGCGCGATAGGCGGCAATTACGCGCCCTATATTCAGGCCTATCACGACCAAAGCCAAGTGGCGCGTGCGCAACTACCCGCCGCTTTAACGCTGCGTTATGGCAACCTACCGCGCGAGGAGTTGGATTTTTTTGCTGCGCCTGCTGCGGCTCGCCATGCTGCTAATCAAGCTGGCTTGCTCATCTTCATTCACGGCGGCTATTGGCAAGAACTGTCCAAAGACTCGTCACACTTTCTCGCGCCTGCGTGGCATCAAGCTGGCTTTGCGCATGCTGTCGTTGGCTACACACTCGCTCCGCAAGCCAGCATCGCGCAGATCGTGCAGGCATGCGTGCAGGCCATCGAGCATCTGCGCGGTCAAGCCGGCGCATTGGGGTTTGATGCTTCTCGCATGGTGGTGGCCGGCAGTTCGGCGGGCGGCTATTTGGCGGTGGCTTGTGCGGCTCATGCCAAGTTACAAATTCGCGGCATCGTGCCGATCTCCGGCATCTTTGATCTGCGGCCTTTGGTCGGCACAAGCATCAACGATGTGCTGAGCCTGTCGATGCAAGAAGCCAGCGAATTGGCGGCCTTGGCGCTCTGTGCCCAAGCGCCTTCGGTAGTGGCTTGGGGCGAGAATGAAACGCAGGCATTCAAAACGCAAAGCCAGCTATTTGCTGCGCGACTCAAAGCGCAAGCGATTCCCGCGATCAGCATGGAAATCGCGCAGCGCAATCATTTCGATGTGGTGCATGAACTGGGCGATACACAATCGCCTCTGTTTCAAGCCACGCTTTCACTGTTCAACTAATCAAGGAGCCTTCATGGCACGCGTGCAGCCTGTCTTTCCCCGCCTCGTGGACCCGTCGGGCGTGAATTGCTCCAACCAAGCGCGCGACATCGGCATCACCACCGACGAGACCCGAGCCTACGCCGTCAAATCCACCGAAGGCCAGCCCGAGGTGCAGTTTGGCAGCAACAGCAATC
>JBJTSL010000360.1:0-2121 GCA_046076625.1 Allobrachymonas sp. | reverse complement strand
CACTCTGCGCAATGAATATGCCGGCTAGTGCTTCATTTTGATCAAAGAAAATGGTTTTTTGAGACTATGCAGCATTCGACTTGGCATCACACCCTTGGCATGAAGCATCCGCTGATTCAAGCGCCGATGGCGGGCGTGCAGGGCTCTGCTTTGGCAATTGCGGTGAGCCAAGCAGGGGGCTTGGGGTCGCTTCCCTGCGCTTGGCTAAGCCCCGAGCAAATTCGCAGCGAGATCGAGGCAATTCGGGCAGCCACTGCCCTGCCCTACAACCTAAACTTCTTCTGCCACACGCCGCCGCCCGCCAGTGTGGCAACGCCGGAGCGCGAAGCCACTTGGCGGCAACTGCTGGCGCCCTACTATGCGGAGCACGGCATTGATGCGGCCAGTATCCCTGCAGGCGCTGGCCGCGCGCCGTTTTCAGCAGCGCTGTGCGATTTGATTGAGCCCTACAAACCGCCGGTGGTGAGCTTTCATTTTGGCCTGCCCGACGCTGCGCTCGTTGCGCGCGTCAAGGCCTGGGGTGGCAAGGTGCTCTCTAGTGCTACCACGGTCGCTGAGGCGAAATGGTTGGAAGCTCACGGCGCGGACGCCATCATCGCGCAGGGGCTGGAAGCGGGCGGGCATCGCGGCGTGTTTTTGTTGGGCGGTGCCGAATATGCTGGCTTAACAAACGCTTTTCCGAGCAATTGGGCATCTGAATTGACCACTCAGCAAGGCACATTCACCCTGCTGCCGCAAATTGTGCAATCTGTCAAAGTGCCGGTGATTGCGGCGGGTGGGATTGCAGACCGCGCGGGTATTCATGCCGCGTTGGCCTTAGGCGCTGCGGCCGTACAAATCGGGACAGCATTTATGCTCTGCCCGGAAGCGACGACGTCTGCCGTCCATCGCGCGGCGCTCGCGCGCAGTGCAGCACATCCTGAGCAGCATCACACCGAGCTCACCACCCTATTCACCGGCCGCCCCGCGCGCGGCATTTGCAACCGCGCGATGCGGGAGCTGGGAGCGTTGAACACCGCAGCTCCAGCCTTCCCCACCTCCACCGCCGCAATTGCGCCATTGCGCGCCGCTACAGAAAAAGCAGGCAGTGGCGACTTTTTCGCCGCTGTGGAGCGGGCAAAACGCCAGCGGTTGCCAAGCGATTCCGACAGCGCAGCTACTGCGTCAGCTAATGGGCTGAGCGCCTATACTTTGTGTCTGCCGCCCCTTGAGTGGGCACCGTATTCAAAACAACCCACATGAACCACGAACAAATTTTGGAAGTGCATGGCCTGCATGTGCAAGTGAGCCTAGGCGTTTTCGAACACGAGGTGCATGAAACCCAGCCCGTGCGCATAGACATTGACCTCAATTTGGGCGAGCAGCCTCTGGAGCGCGATGAAAGCAACCTGCAAGACATGGTGAGCTATCTGGTGGTGCGCGACAAGGTGGTTTCCACTTGCCAAGAAGGGCATGTCATTTTGCTGGAAACACTGGCTGGCAAGCTTGCGCAAGCTCTAATACAGATGGCGGGTATCGTGGGCGTGCGCCTGCGCATCCAGAAGCTCTCGGCCTTTCTGGATGCCGAAATCGCGGTGCGCTCCAGCGTAGGGCGCTGGTAAGAGCAGTGCTTGTGAAGCGCAGCCTTATTGCAACGTGTTTTTCAGCGCCGCTGGCAGCGGCAGCGGCATCACCTCGATGCCCTCTTCCAACAGCTCTACTGCCTCATCGCGGCTGACTTGACCGCGAATGCCACGCTCCTTGCTTTCGCCGTGGTGGATTTTGCGGGCTTCCTGGGCAAACTCCGTGCCGACGTCTTCCGTCTTGGCCAGCACCTCTTTGGCCATCCGCATGTAGGCGGCTTGGAACTCGGGGTTGCGCATCAGCGCATGCAAGGGATGGTCTGATGCTTCGGTGGTCATCGGAAGCGTGTTTTTTTCCTCATTTTGGCCATTCGCCGGCATAGAATCTGCTTGGCTTGCTATGGATTGAGGAGTAACTTCCGATTCATTGCCACGCGCCGATTTGAGGTTCAAGCGCGGCGCGGAAAGCATTTTGCTGATCTGCGCGCTGTTACAGATCGGGCACTGCACGAGGCCACGTGCCAGTTGGTTTTGAAAATCTTCCTCGCTGCCAAACCAA
>JBJTSL010000359.1:0-2753 GCA_046076625.1 Allobrachymonas sp. | reverse complement strand
CCACGAGGACATACACCATTTCATCAGTGGTCGCACGCAGCATCGAATAAAAGGGCGTGAAATACCACACTGGGGCGATGTGCGGGGGTGTCTTCAAAGGATCGGCAGGGATGAAGTTGTTGAACTCCAGGAAATAGCCCCCCAACTCAGGTGCAAAGAAAACGATGGCGGAGAACACCATCAGGAAGACGCTCACGCCCAGAATGTCGTGCACGGTGTAATACGGGTGGAAAGGGATACCGTCGAGTGGAATGCCGGTCTTTGGGTCTTTGTGTTTCTTGATTTCCACGCCATCGGGGTTGTTGGAGCCGACTTCGTGCAAGGCAATGATGTGCGCAGCCACCAAGCCGAGCAAGACCAGAGGAATCGCGATCACATGCAAGGAGAAGAAGCGGTTCAACGTGGCATCACTCACCACATAGTCACCGCGAATCAGCAAAGCCAGATCTGGGCCAATGAAAGGCACTGCCGCAAACAGATTCACGATCACCTGAGCGCCCCAGTAGCTCATCTGACCCCAAGGCAACAGATAACCCATGAATGCTTCGGCCATGAGGCAGAGGAAAATACCGCAGCCAAACAGCCAAATCAGCTCGCGCGGTTTGCGATAGGAGCCATAAATCAGGCCACGGAACATGTGCAGATAGACCACGACGAAGAATGCGGAGGCGCCCGTCGAGTGCATGTAGCGCACCAACCAGCCCCAAGGCACATCGCGCATGATGTACTCCACCGAAGCAAATGCCAGGTTAGCATCCGGCTTGTAATGCATCACGAGGAAAATGCCCGTGACGATTTGGATCACGAGCACCAAGAGAGCGAGCGAGCCGAAGAAGTACCAAAAGTTAAAGTTCTTCGGTGCGTGGTATTCGCTCAGGTGTTCTTTGTAGAGCTTGCTGGCCGGGAAGCGATTGTCCACCCAGTTCAGGGCTTTTTCGCTCAAGGCGGCATTGGGGGAAATGTCTTTGAAATCAGCCATGTGTCTTGCCTCAGGCTTGCTTGGATTCACCGATCAGCAATTTGGTATCGCTGAGGTACATATGGGGTGGCACTTCGAGGTTGTCGGGTGCGGGTTTGTTTTTGTACACGCGGCCAGCCAAGTCAAAGGTTGAGCCGTGGCAGGGGCAAATGAAGCCGCCCTGCCAATTGGCATCAAAAGACTCAGCCTTGGCTTCGAGCTTGTCAGAAGGCGAACAACCCAAGTGGGAGCAAATCCCCACAGCCACGAACACCTCAGGCTTGATGGAGCGGTGCGCATTTCGCGTCTCGGCCATGGGTGTCGTCTCAGCGGCTTTGCGCTCAGATTTCGGGTCAGCCAAGCTGCCTTCGGTTTTGGCCAGCGTTGCCAGCATCTCGGGCGTGCGACGCATGATCCAGACGGGTTTGCCGCGCCATTCGACCACGATTTTTTCGCCGGGCTTGAGCGCTGAAATGTCCACTTCAACGGCAGCGCCGGCCGCTTTGGCCTTCTCGGAAGGGGAAAAAGTGCTAACAAAAGGCACAGCAACTGCACCTGCGCCAACTGCGCCGGCGCACGCGGATGTGATCACCCAGGTACGCTTGGATTGGTCCACTTGAGACATGGATTTCCTCAATTTTCAGTGATATTTAGGGACAACCCGCAATTGTAGCGGAGCGCAAAGCCCGATTTCAAGCGCGTACCCTCATTTCTCGGGTCACAGCCTGAATCAAATACGCCCTGCCACTGGCTTGACAAGCCACTTTTTCTGGCGATACTGCGCTCTGGCGGGCTACCGGGCTACAACTTTGGTAGTAACTCAGAGCCGGTGCGCCGCCGGTCAAACCTTAGAACAGGAGTATTTCAGATGGGCATGATGTAAGAGTTTCGCGATTTCGCGGTCAAAGGCAATGTGATGGACTTGGCGGTCGGTGTGATCATCGGCGCAGCCTTCGGCAAGATTGTGGATTCCTTGGTCAAGGACATCATCATGCCCATTGTGGGCAAGATTTTTGGCAACCTGAATTTTTCGGAGATGTTCATCGTACTTTCTCCGCCAGCCAAGGCAGTTGAGGGGGCTGCGACCTACGAGTCACTCACCAAAGCCGGTGCGAACTTGTTTGCTTACGGCAACTTCATCACGATTTTGATCAACTTCATCATCCTCGCCTTTATCATTTTCCAAATGGTCAAAATGGTGAACAAACTGAAGAAAGCCGAACCTGCCCCGGCACCTGCAGCACCACCTGAGGATGTGATGCTGCTGGGTGAGATTCGTGATTCGCTGAAAAAGTAAGGCAGCGGTCACCCACACTAAGCGCCCTCAGGGCGCTTTTTTCATGTGTAAGCAACCCAAATGCTATAAAATAAATAGCAAACTATGCAGAGGATACGCCGGCGTACTGCCCAAGAGGCTTCAAAAACAGCACTCAAGGCTGCTTGGACGCCTGTTCCATGGCGACCCGTTGACGTTCCACGAATTCGTCGAAGGTGTTGATGCCGCGCAGTTGCAAAATCGTATTGCGCACCGCGGCCTCCACCAGCACCGCGATGTTGCGCCCAGCTTCCACCTGAATCACGACTTTACGAATCGGAATGCCCAATACATCTTGGGTCAGCGGCTCATACGGAATGCGCTCATACTCTTTTTCCATCGTGGCGCGACGCACCAAGTGCACGATCAGTTTCAGGCGCATGCGCCGGCGCACCGCCGTTTCGCCAAAAATCACGCGGATGTCCAACAGGCCAATGCCGCGCAGCTACAAGAGGTTTTGCAGCAGAGCGGGGCAGCGGC
>JBJTSL010000358.1:0-2606 GCA_046076625.1 Allobrachymonas sp. | reverse complement strand
GGTCTTCCAGCCCATGGTTATGCCCAAGCCCGATATGCAATCGCTCACAGGCGGCTATCGGCGCATTCCAAACTTGAGCCCAGAGAAAGCGCTGTATCCCGCAGGCCAGAAAGGCGCGGCGCGCACTGTGGCGCAGTGGGCAGACAGCATGCTCTTTCCCGTAGCGATGGCGTATAACTTTCAACCTGCGGGCGCGGCGCATGTGTTCAAAGATCAGCCGCCCGAGAACCTCAAAGCTTTTGCTGCAGACCGCCAAGCGATGCGAGGCGGTGCGCCGCGTATGAATCCGGCGGATGCTGCGGCGAGCTATAAAAGCTATTTGCGCCGCATCTCCAGCATGCTCGATGGCCAAGCATTCCTACTTGGCGATCAGCCCAGCGTAGCGGATTTTGCGGTGTATCACCCGCTGTGGTTCACCCGAAAAATCGTGCCGCCTGTGGCCAGTGTGCTGGGTGCCACGCCTGCCGTGCTTGCTTGGATGGACGCAATAGCCGCCTTTGAGCAGGGCGAGCCGAGCAAATCAAATGCTACTGAATCTATAGCTGCTTGCGAAATCAATACGCCGGCTAGCAGCCTATTTGGCCATGAAAACACTTTCCAAGACGAGCATGGCATTGACTTGGGAAGTCAAGTGACGATCACAGCAGAAAGCTTTGGCTTAGAGCCTAGTAGCGGTGAGCTGATTGCCGCCACGCGCACGCGCTACACGATTCGCCGTGTAGATGCGAGAGCCGGTGAAGTCTTCGTGCATTTCCCGCGCATTGGCTTCATCTTGAAGAAGGTGGATTGATGGCGATGCAGCTTGATTGGCAGTTCATCGGCTTTGAAGCCTTGTCTTCGCGCCAGTTGTATGCCATTTTGCTATTGCGCAGCGAAGTGTTCGTCGTTGAGCAGGAGTGTATTTATCAAGACATGGATGGCACGGATCACGAAGCCATGCATTTGGTGGGCACTCAGGACGGCCGCTTGATGGCCTATGCGCGCTGCTATCCCCCGGGCATCAGATACCCCGAAGCTTCGATTGGCCGCGTGATCACCCGTGGCGAACTGCGCGGCAGCGGTGCAGGCCATGCGCTGATGCGCGAAGCCATCGCAAAAATCAGCGAGCAACGCGGGCCGCAACCCATCCGTATCAGCGCCCAAGCGCATTTGAAGGATTTTTACGCCCAGCATGGCTTTACCGTGCAGGGCGATGTGTATGACGAAGATGGCATTCCACATTTGCAAATGCTTCGCGCTTAAACGATTCTTATTTTTTGGAGAACAAGATGATCACTGATTTCAAAAACAAAACCGCTGTACTCACGGGCGCTGGCTCGGGCTTTGGTTTGGAGTGCGCTCGTATCGCAGCCAAGCTGGGGATGAATGTGGTGATGGCTGATGTGCAGCAAGATGCGCTGGATACTGCTGCTGCTGAGATTACGGCGATGGGTGCAAAGGTGTTGCCGTTTAAGCTGGATGTGAGCAAGGCAGATCAGGTGGAGGCGCTGGGCGTAGCCACGATGGAAAAATTTGGTGCTCCGCATTTCGTGTTCAACAACGCTGGTGTGGGCTCAGGCGGCCTCATTTGGGAAAACACGCTCAAAGATTGGGAATGGGTCGTGGGTGTGAACATCATGGGCGTGGCGCATGGCGTGCGCGTGTTCACGCCGATGATGTTGGAAGCTGCCAAACGCGACCCGTCTTATCAAGGCCACATCGTCAATACCGCGAGCATGGCCGGTTTGCTCAATGCGCCCAACATGGGGGTGTATACCGTGAGCAAACATGCGGTGGTGGCACTGTCTGAGACGCTGTATCAAGACCTGCGCCTCGTGACGGACCAAGTGAGTGCGTCGGTGCTATGCCCCTTCTTCGTGCCCACGGGTATCAGTCAAAGCCATCGCAATCGCCCCGAAGAATTCAAGCAGCGCGGCATCAAGCCGACCAAGAGCCAGATGATTGGGCAAGCGATGAGTGATAAAGCGGTGACGAGTGGAAAAGTGAGCGCAGCCGATGTGGCGCAGATGGTGTTCGACGCTCTTGAACAGGATCGCTTCTACATTTACAGCCACCCCAAAGCCATCGCTTCAGTGCAAACGCGCCTAGAAGACATCATGATGGCTCGCAACCCCACGGATCCGTTTGCACACAAACCTGAGATTGGCGCGGATTTGAAGAAGGCTTTGCGAGTCACTGAATAGGCTCGCCATGTATACCGGCAGCAGGCTGTTGTTGGCGTGCGAACTCCATGAATCGATGAACCACAGTTGACGGCGGTTTTTGTGGTGAGGTGAAAAAGGCTGCTTCGTACGCTAGGCTCGGTACAAACCGAGCGAACGACGACATTCTTGGGTGGCGAGATCAATGCTGGGAAAGGGTTGATCGAAGTGATGCCGGTTTCGCGTGCCACAAACTGAAGTGCTGAATGGGAGGTCGTGGTTTCCAATACTACATTCGGTGTACAGCCGGCTTTCTTGAACCATTGCTCAAGGCTGGCGCGCATCGGATTTCGCTTGGCCAGCATGAGAGTTTCCTGATGTGAAGTGGGACAAAGAGCTGGCGGATGCCGCCACGGCCCGCATGGTCAACAAACCGGCGACGCTGGACACCATCGTCGCCACCAA
>JBJTSL010000357.1:0-8051 GCA_046076625.1 Allobrachymonas sp. | reverse complement strand
CACCCGCGCCTGAGACGACTCGCTGACCGTGCCGCCAAAGAAAGCCTGCGGATACAAATCGCGCACCACCAGCTCCAGATGCATGTCGATGAATGTGCACAGCTCGCGCACTTTCGCCGCCGCATATGGGTCAGCGGGCATCAAAGGCACAGCTGGATACGCCGCATCCAAATAGTCCACGATCACCTGGCTTTCACACAAAGCGCCTTGCGGCGTGCGGATGAAGGGAATCTTGGCCAGCGGCGAAGCGGCAAGTACCGCAGGATCGGTGCTCTTGGTCATCACCACTTCTTCGTCAAATGCAATGCCTTTTTCCAGCAAAGCGAGTTTGACTTTGTTGTAGTAATTCGAGACGGCAAAGCCGCAGAGGGTGATGGACATGGTTGTCTCCAAAGCAAAGGTTGTCAATCCAAGCGACTTTAGCTTGCCCGGCAGCGCCTGTCTGCCGCGTGCGTGACTGAGGCAATCAGCGCTGCTCGGTGAACGCCAGATTCAAGCCCAGCCCCGCAAACGCCGCTGCAAAACTGCGTCGCATCCAGTTTTGCACCGCTTGCAAGTTCATCACCACACGACGAAACCCGTGTGCCAGCAGCCCATAAGCAGCAAAAACCACAAATGTCATCCCCATGAAAATACTGCTCAACAGCAGCATCTGAGCCAGCGGCGAGGTTGCTTGAGGCGAGACAAACTGCGGCAAAAACGCCAAAAAGAAAATCGTGAGTTTCGGATTGAGCAAGTTCAGCAAGATGGCCTTGCCCACCAATTGCGCAGCGTTCGCTTCTTGCGGCGCAGCATCAAATGAAAAGCCCGAGCGATCTTGCCAAGTGGCATAAGCCAAATAGAGCAAATAGGCCACCCCCGCATATTTGAGCACGCTGAACGCCAATGCACTCGTGTGCATGATTGCCGCCAGTCCCAGAATCGTCGCCACCAAATGCGGCACGATCCCCAGCGTACACCCCAAAGCCGCCCACAAACCCGCCCGCCTACCTCGCATCAACCCATTAGAAACCGTGAATACAGCGCCCGTGCCGGTGATGAGGACCACGATGAAGGAAGTGATGAGGAAGTCGAGGGTGATCATGCAATCATGATACCGCCTTCGCGAGCAGAAGGTTTCGTATTGGAGAGCAGTATTGAGTTGGTCCGATCACTCGTCAAGAAGGCCTACGCGAAAGGATCAACGCGCCCGAATCAACGCAAACTGTGCCATCTCACCGCGTCGGAATAATACATTGATCGGCTTGCTGCGATCCGCCTTGGACAGTGCTGCTTCAAACTCCGCCAACGTGGTCACTTCCGTATTGGCCACAGCCACAATCACATCGCCTTCGCGCAGACCGGCGCGAGCAGCAGCCTCGGTGGCGGCAGTCACGCGCACACCACCTTTGAGCTTCAAGTCTTTCTTCTGTGCATCCGTCAACTCAGCCACAGCAAGACCAACAGCCTGACCCGCGCCCGAAGGCTTGGGCGGCTCAGCAGGCACGCTGGCTCGGCGAGCTGGAGTTTCGGCGGGGATTTCTGCGACCGTGACAGAGAGATCGCGCGACTGGCCGCGGCGGAACACGGTCACGGTGCTCTTGGTGCCGGGTTTGGTGCCGCCCACTAAGCGAGGCAAATCGGTGGAGCGCTCAATGGTTTTGCCATCGAACTTGGTGATGATGTCGCCTGCTTCCACGCCGCCTTTGGCCGCGGGTGCATCGGCTTCGACCGATCGCACGAGTGCGCCAGCGGGTTTGGGCAGGCCAATCGACTCCGCCACTTCTTTGGTGACTTCACCAATCTGCACGCCAATGCGCCCGCGAACCACGCGGCCGCTGGCGCGCAGCTGCTCGCTCACCCGCATGGCTTCGTCAATGGGGATGGCAAATGAGATGCCTTGGAAACCGCCCGAGCGGGAATAGATTTGGCTGTTGATGCCAATCACTTCACCGCGCATATTCAGCAGCGGGCCGCCCGAGTTGCCGGGGTTGATGGCCACATCGGTTTGGATGAAGGGCAGGAAATCACCCGTCTCTCGCGCTTTGGCGCTCACAATGCCGGCGGTGACGGTGTTGTCCAAGCCGAAGGGCGAACCAATCGCCATCACCCATTCGCCCACGCGCACGCGGTTGGAATCGCCGATTTTGACGAAAGGCAAGCCGGTGGCTTCGACCTTGATCACCGCGACATCGGTGCGCTTGTCTGCGCCGATGATTTTGGCTTTCAACTCACGCTTGTCGGTGAGCGTGACGATGACTTCATCTGCTCCTTCGACCACATGCGCATTGGTCATGATGAAGCCGTCTGCCGTCAAGATGAAGCCTGAGCCCACGCCGCGCGGCACTTCGCGCTCTTCGGGCTGCGGTGTGTTGCGCGGGGCATTGCCGCGCGGGTTGGGGATACCGGGAATGCGGTCGCCAAAGAAGCGACGGAAAAACTCCTGCATCTCTTCGTCCATGCCCTCTAAATTGCCGCCGCCGCGCGTGGAAACCTTGGCCAGCGTGCGGATGTTGACCACGCTCGGGCCGGTAGCCTCGGCGAGATCCGCAAAATCAGGCAAGCCGCGCACAGCGGGGGCGCTTTGGGCGATTGCCGCTGTGGGCGCAATCGCTGTGGACAACCCCGCCGCCATCAGCATGCCGGCCAGCACAGTGGATGAGAAAACGGAAGAGAGTTTGGTTTTCATGAGATGCAAATGGGAAGAAGGAACGAGATGGAGAAATTGTTTCTTGCGTTTATTTTTTACGCTCAAGCGCGCTGGCAAATTGCCGTAACGTTTGCGGGGGCACTTCGCCCACTACCGTGAGGAAATGCTCATTCATCCGGCGAAACAGGCTGTTGGTTGCGCCTGTGGCTGCCACACCTTCTTGCGTGTGGCGCGCTCTGTCAAAAGTTTGCACAAAAAGCGAGACGGTGGCCAAACCATCGGAGAACACCCATTGCAAGGTGTCGTCCAGCGATTGCGCCGTGCTGGCACCGCGCTTGTGGCAGCTCACACTTTGGAAACCAGGCACTGGGGATTTAAGTTGCCAGCCTTCAGCCGCCGCCGTGGTTTTGAGCACATCGCTTTGCTCCACGCGCCAGCCTTCTTGCGGCTTCATCATGGCTTTGAGCTTACTCATTTTGACAGGCGCATCGAGCTGCAACTCAGAAAACGCCGCTTGCTCCAACACCGAACCGCTGGCATCCAGCGTTTGGATCTTCAGCACCAGCGCGGTTTTGCGTTCTGTCCAAAGGCGATAGCCGTAGCGAAGATCATCGCGGGCTTTGAGCTGCACCACCTCGGCCTCGTGGCCGGCGATGCGCTCTGTACCGAGTGATTTGGCGGTGTAGAACTCAGCGATGCTGTTGTCGCCAGGCTTGAGCAAATCGGTGAAATTGCCGCTGCTGACCATGCCTTCGCGCGTTTCCATGCGCACCAGCTTGGCTTCGGGCACGAAGGTGACCACCTTGGCATCTTTGCGGATGGAGCTGCGCGGCGCGCCTGTCAGCGCTTCCACGCGTTCGACCTGCGTTTGCCCATCACAGGCATGCCAGATGCGAGCACTGCTGATGCCGCCGGCTTGGCCACCCGAGCTTTGCACCAACGTGCCAACGAAGCTGCGCTTTTTCATGGCGGCTTCATGCATGCGCGCAAGCCATTCGCTCACAGAGATCGCGCCTTGGCCTGTGGGTGCGGGTTCGCTAGGCTTTTGTGCGAAGGCGGGTGAACCCAGCAGCATGGCCGCCAAGCTCGCAGTAACTATCAAATGAATAGCACTCTGCACAGATTTCATGCCGGGTAATGGCCGATTTTTCTTCAATAACGAGGCAATCATGGCTTCAAGGGAGGGTGCTGACGAGGGACACGCTGCGCAGCGATCCGGCAGGCTGCTGCAAAGCCGACATGCCGCCAAACTGCTTGTGAGCCGCGAGCAATTCATCCAAACGCGGATCGCGGATCATCACAGGCGGCTCTTGGCCATTGCTGGAATTGGCTTGCACGGTGACCACGTTTTGAGGTGCAGTTTGCACAACGGTCGCAGGCCTTTGCTGGGTGCTTTGCGCGAGTTGTGCGCCACTGGGCGCTGTTTGTTGGCCAACCACGCCCCAAACGATCGAGCCCACGGCGGCCACCGCTGCAAAGCCCGCCACCATTTTCCAACGGAAGAGGCTGTCGTTGGCGGCCTCTTGCGGTTGCAGGGCGACATGGGGCCGCGCAAGCTCAATTTGTCCAGGGCGCTCGTTGTAGCTGGACAAAGCCGTGCTTACCGCGCTCATGCTTTGCCATTGCTGCATCAGCGACTCATCGGTCAGACTGGCACGCACCAGTGCCACAGCTTGGGCCGCATCCATCTGGCCATCGTGCAGCGCAGACAGAAGCTCAGCCTGCGAGGCTGGCTCATTCATCGGGGTCAATTCAACGTACTTCATGATCGTCGTCCAGTCCAAACTTCTCTCAAATCAGGTTCATATCGGGTTTGCGTCGAACTCACCAGCGCTTGCCGGTTTGTCTCTCCAGCATCGGTTTGATACGCGCAGATATCGCTTCGCGGGCGCGGAAGATGCGCGAACGCACCGTCCCAATCGGGCAGTCCATCGCCTCGCTGATGTCTTCGTAAGAGAGACCTTCCATCTCTCTGAGTACCAAAGCGCGGCGCAGTTCCTCGGGCAGGGCCTCTAATGCTTCATTCACAGCATTGGCAATTTCTTTGGCTGCATAGGCGGCGTCTGGCGTGTCAGCTTCGCCCTGCGCGAGCAACAGGCCTTCAGGAATGCAGCCGTCTTCCTCGTCGCTGCTGCTGGCTAGGGACGATTCATTGATGACCGGATTGCGTTTGCTGGCCACCAAATGCTTTTTCGCGGTGTTGATGGCAATTCGATAGAGCCAAGTGTAGAATTGCGACTCACCGCGAAACCCAGCGAGCGCACGCCAAGCCTTGATGAAGCTTTCTTGCACCACATCTTGCATCGCGCCTTCATCGCGCACCATACGCGAGATCATGCGCTCGAGCTTCTTGCGGTATTTGATGAAGAGCATTTCAAAGGCGCGTTCGCCTTCTTTGCCACCGCCTTTGGCGACGTCCACCAAGGTTTGATCGGGGTCGGGTTGCAAAGCTGTGGGCGTAGCATTCACCGCCTGAGCCACCTTGGCCAACAACAAGTCTGCGCTCGGCCTGTCCATTTCAGCGTGCAGGCTTTTCATTGAAGTGGTCCTTCAATGAAAGAGGCTCTGTTGAAACCGCCGAAGGGAAATACACCGCTCGGCGCACGTCGGGCCAAGCATTCAGCGCAGAGGCTGAGACATGTCGCGCTTCGAGGTGGAACCACGGTGCTGTTGTACTGAAAAAACGGCCAAACAAAGAGCGGTTCAACCCAGCGGGTTGAAAGCGCACCAACATATAGCTCTGTAGATCAAGGTGCAGGTGCAAAGTTCCCGCAAGTTCTTGCTTGCCGCGCTGCCATGTCCACTGGCCTTGGGCGAAATCCAAATGACCAGGCGGCAGTTGCCACGCTTGGAATGCTGCCCACGCGACGACAGCGCTCACCGCAGCCATCCACAGGCCATTTTTTACAGCAAACAAGTCATTCGATGGCAAAGTGTCTACGCAGAGTGCTGCTAAAATAATAGTGAGTACAAGCACCGCACTGGCGTGCATTACACTTCGACGTGGCTCAAGGCGAATGGAATGGGGGCTTTTCATGTCAATAGGAAGCAGCCCTGTTCAGCCTTCATCAGCGCATCACATGCGCTTGAAAACCAACGCACCGTTGGTGCCGCCAAAGCCGAAATTGTTTTTCAGCGCAACCTTGATCTCTTTTGTACGAGCGGTATTCGCACAGTAATCCAAGTCGCATTCGGCATCCTGGTTGAAGATATTGATCGTGGGCGCAATGGTTTGGTGGTGCAATGCCAGCGCGGTAAACACGCTCTCCAAGCCACCTGCGCCACCGAGCAAATGGCCAGTGGCGCCTTTGGTGGAATTGACCACGACATTCTTTGCATGCTCGCCCAATGCGGCTTTGATCGCGTTGGATTCGTTGATGTCGCCCAGCGGCGTGGACGTGCCATGTGCGTTCACATAGTCCACATCGCTGGGCTGCAAGCCTGCATTCTGAATGGCAGAAAGCATGGCGCGGCACGGGCCGTCCATGTTGGGCGCAGTCATGTGGCCAGCATCGGCGCTCATGCCAAAGCCTGCCACTTCCGCATAAATTTTGGCACCGCGCGCTTTCGCATGGTCATATTCTTCCAGCACCATCACGCCCGCGCCTTCACCAAGCACGAAGCCATCGCGGTCTTTGTCCCAGGGTCGGGAGGCGGTAGCTGGGTCGTCGTTGCGGGTGGACAGCGCCCGCATTGCGGCAAAGCCCCCTACACCCAGGGGCGAGACCGTGCTTTCCGCGCCGCCGCAGATCATCACATCGGCATCGCCATACTCAATCATGCGAGCCGATACGCCAATCGCATGCAAGCCGGTGGTGCAAGCCGTAACGACAGCAATATTCGGCCCTTTGAAACCGTACTTCATGCTCACATGGCCGGAGATCATGTTAATGATGCTGGCCGGCACAAAAAATGGCGTGATGCGGCGCGGGCCCCGGTTGGTCAATTCGGTGCGCGTCTGTTCAATCAGCGGCAGGCCGCCGATGCCCGAGCCAATGTTCACACCGATACGCACGGATTGCTCATGGCTCAAGGCTTCGTTGACAGGCAAACCCGCGTCTTTGACGGCCTGCACCGCTGCGGCAATGCCATAGTGAATGAAAGTATCCATCGTGCGGGCTTCTTTGGAGCTGATGTAATCCTCCACGTTGAAGCCCTTGACTTCGCCTGCAATCTGGCAAGCAAAGGCGCTGGCATCAAACTTGGTGATCTTGGTGATGCCCGATTGCCCAGACACCAAGGCATTCCAAGCGGCCTCCACGTTATTGCCCACTGGGCTGATGCAGCCCAAGCCTGTGATGACGACGCGACGTTTGCTCATAAAAATCCGAAATTCAGTGCGAAAAAACAGTGGAGGAAATCCTGCAATTCCAATGAAAAAGGGCAGGCAGCCTCGCAGCCACCAGCCCTTGGTTCGACAAGCTGCTGTTAAGCCTTCTTGTGCGTGTTGGCGTAGTCAATCGCTGCGCCCACGGTGGTGATCTTCTCGGCATCTTCGTCAGGGATTTCAATCCCAAACTCATCTTCCAAAGCCATCACCAGCTCCACGGTGTCTAGCGAATCAGCGCCGAGGTCGGCCACAAAAGCCTTCTCTGGAGAGACCTGCGACTCCTCCACGCCCAATTGTTCGGCAATGATTTTCTTGACACGTGCTTCAATATCACTCATAAGTCCCTCAGAGGGTTGTTGAAAACAAATTGATTCTACTCGTTTAGAGTGATGATTCTGATTGTGACCACTGTCTTCATCAACAGTGTTTGGAGTGGCTCTGCGTCAGTACAGCGCCACAGTCACTGAATGAATCGTGATCAAGTCGCGTCAAACCGTGACGGGAAAGCTTTTAAGCTGAATCCGTACGATTAGTTACATACAATCCGAGCATCGTCGTTTTCTGTCCTTACCCGATGTTGCCAGTCCGCCTGTATGTTCGACTGTTTTTCGCATTAGCCATCAGCTTGGTGGCCCATGCTGGCTGGGCGCAAGTTTGTGCGGCACCGGGTAAAGATGCACCCGGCACGATCAGTGGGGTGGTCAACACGTATTACGCGGGCAATGGCAACTTGGCCGCAGCCGCCACCACACTCACATTGGGAGCAGCCAGCGGCGACACCAGCAAAACCGTGACGGTGGGCGATTTGCTGCTCATCATCGGCATGCAAGGCGCCACCTACGATACCAATGATGACGAGCGTTATGGCGATGGCACCGGCACCGCGGGCGCACAACCGCTGACCAGCGTTTCTCAAGCCAGCGGTTACCTTGCTGCCAACCAAGCGGGGCTGTTTGAATATGTGCGCGTCACAGCAGCTGCGGGCAATAACATCACCTTCACGCCCGCACTGACCAACGCCTACACCCAAGATACGGCGTCAACCACGCAAGCGCGTCGCACCTACCAAGTGATTCGTGTGCCGCAATTGCC